>JAOUQB010000504.1 GCA_029879555.1 Nitrospirota bacterium
CAGCAAGGCCACAGCCATTTTTGCGCGCAGAGCGTACTTCCAGTACGTGAGCACGGAAAAATGGCGAGAACGCCGCTGGCGACTTTTTTCAACAGCCCCATTCTGGATCCTAGAATTGTCACTTTTTCTGGGGTTTCGAGACTTCTTTACACCACCCCAGAATATCCCCATCGGAGTGAGGAAAATCCTGTTCACATTGTGAACCAGATGACAAAAATGAACAGGGTAACCGCCCAACTTGATCGGAACCTCACGAGAAACGGTGAGCGCCCTCCTTGGTCAATTTCAACGGCAAGGATTACTCATCCAAGACCGTCGACAGATTTATCTCCTCAACACCGACGAATTAGCCAATATTCAATAAAAGGAGCATGTATGCCAAAAATTCCCTAGGCTGGAAAAGGCACTGAAGCCAAAAGCGCCACCGCCGTGTATGCGCAGGTAGAAACCGAATTCGGCTTTGTGCCGAATTTACTCAAAGTCTTGGGGCATTCCGGGCCTGTGACACAGGCCATGGGCGCAGTTCTCGATACCCTATTTCACCATTTGTCATTGACTCCGCGCATACAAGAAATAGCCTATCTCACCGTCGCCCAATCTAACCAATGCGCCTATTGCGTTGGCCATCATTTGTTCTTTGCCAAACAAGCCGGGATGACTGAGGACGAAATCGTCCTGCTGGGAGAATCCGGGCTCACAAATGCTGGATTTTCTGACGGCGAGAGGGCCGTCATCCGTTTTGCCTTAGAGACTACCAAAGATGTGGCCGCGTCGGATGACGCCCACGTTGAATTACAGAAAGTCTTTCCGCTGAACCGAGTCGTTGAAATTGCCTTTGTGGTCGCCACTGCCAACTTCATTCAACGTCTCGGAAAAAATTTCCGCATCGAATTGGAGCGACCAAAAATCTAACGCCCGCCATTGAGAAAATGTACAAGAAATGGTTTCAGGAGGGACCTTTTCTCCTGAAGCTCAATCCACCCCTACCTACCTATGTAACTGATGGGGATGCTTGTCCATCCCATTGAGGTCTCGCCTCTCTATGGTCCTAGACATAGCCTATTCTTTCGACTATGCTGAATCACTTGAGGATGCTTCTGAAGCGTAATTCCCTTCTTGATCATGATTAGCCCCATGGGTAATTGTTACTGGGGTTAGTTGCCAGGGCCTTTCAAGTTTTCCCGCTACATTCCGATACGTTCTACCTCAGTCTCCAGGAACGTTCGCCCAAGTCCAGAGAACAGTAACTCTTTCTTGAAAAGGCAAACCTGTCGGATGTCTGGAGCGCGAAATCTGAGGTCAGGCATGAACAAGTCCTGACAGCCGGGTTGCCAAAGAAATGATGCCCTTCTTCATTGGAGGGAGCCTTTACCCATAAAGAAGCTCCTTACAAATCCTGGGGAGTCCCTTCGTACCCGCATTCTGTTTGTTCACAACTGTGTCGATCAGGCTTTATTTCTTCCCGTTGAGAACACGACTTGAGGCAAAAGAAGGTCAAGCAAACGCTAGCAAAGACGTCCCATTATTCATATTTTTCATCGCTCAAAAAGGAGAAAAATCATGAAAGAACACGTTCCTCACGCCACCACTTCACTAGAATGTCCGGAGTTAAAAAAGAACTGTGAGGTGAACTTTGAAATTAATGTGTTTCGTGGCACCAACCATGGAGGGCTAGAGGTGACAGGCTGCTCAGAATTCTTACACAACACCAATGCGGTGACATGCGGACAGAACTGTATTCATACCCAGGAGGCAGAGCAGCTTCACGAACAGGCAATAGGCAAACATCAAAATGAACTTAGGGAAATCGGCCCGAATGTCATTGGGTAGGAAGATTCATCAAGAACAATTATTCACATTGAGATCAGACGCTCTACACAGTTAGAAAGGAAAAATAATTACCATGATGACCTATCATTTTTTAAAAAGCATAGTGGCAGCCACGGCGCTGACATTCGCGACAAGTCTTGTGCAAATCCCTA
Source organism: Nitrospirota bacterium (assembly GCA_029879555.1). GTDB lineage: Bacteria > Nitrospirota > Nitrospiria > Nitrospirales > UBA8639 > Nitrospira_E. The sequence continues at coordinate 1,983 of JAOUQB010000504.1, forward strand.
TGGCCTGGGCATCGTCTCCCATATCCCAGAATGTGGACCTGGAGATCACTGTCAGGGTTAACCAAAAAGGCTTTCTCGACCAAAAGGGAAAAGTGTTTAGCCCAAAAAATACTCTCAAGCTACCTCACGGCAAAACGGTACGTATCACCTTTGTGTTCGACGAAGAGATGACTAGCTTGGCCTATGGCGATACGCACCAAGTGGAGATCACCGGAGATGGATGGGAAAAGGAATCAGAAAAATTTTGGATGTTTAGCCAAAAGGCCAGCATTACCTTTCAGATCGGCGAAAAAGGCGTCCAATACCGGGCCTTTTGCATTCTCGACTGTATTGGCATGGAACATTTAAACAATCTCGTGATCCAAGTGGTATAGTAGAATTAGTCAATTGACGGTTGTTTAGGCTTCGGCTATCCAGCCGAAGCCATTTTTATACCTATTTATGAAACAAGGGAACTGATGAATACCCCACACTCTCCAGCCTCCTCAGAATCATCCTCCAACCAGGAATCTTCCGTTCAGGTGCCTCCCAAAATCGAGGACGTCTT
>JAOUQB010000505.1 GCA_029879555.1 Nitrospirota bacterium
GAGGGTTCTATACCTCAATCCTTACCTCTGCACACAACACCAATATAAGATGAGGTAGCTTAGCCCGTTTGTTTAACATCCCCAAAGGGGTCAGGAGCACAGCCAACACTTCAACATTACTGAACACACCACCGTCCTGACTTGAAGGCCGAACAACCAAGAACCAATATTGGGAACCCCATCGGGGAGAACTGCAAACCAAGGAAATCGCGCGCCATCAGACCAATCGAGACGGCTCGGTCACCTACCATAGCCTATGTCAGATTATCGGGTGTCCGATTCTCCAAGTACGAAATTTCTGCTCCGGCCCCAAAGTGTATGTGGAACAACTTGAAAGGGTCTTGATTCGAACATTAGCGGAGTGGGAAATCGTGGGATGCCGACATGAGACCTTTCGGGGAGTCTGGGTGAAGAATGCAGCGGGTCAACGAGAAAAAATCGCCTCCATCGGGGTCCGCATTTCACAAGGGATCACGATGCACGGCTTCGCCCTTAACGTGAACGTGGATCTTCAACCTTTCTTCCTTCTGTCACATTGTGGCATAGAGAATTGCGTGATGACGTCCATGGAGAAAATTCTAGGTAAACCCATTGATGGAACACATGTTCGAAAACGAGTGGCAGCCCATTTTTCTGCCGTTTTTAGATTAGAATGGACTGAACAGGAAGGAAGGCTGACAAAAAAAAATTGAATCTTCCATCGCGAGTCAACTGCACTCAACCGGCTGAGCTCTCATCCAGCGTTAAGAGATGGATCTGTTTTTGGATATTCTTCATTGAGTAGTTTTCAAATTCTCGAAATGCTGAAAAATTTCCCTAAAGACTGGGTCGTAGCTAAATTGCTTGGCCATGTAGGCCAAGCTGTGCATCACCATCTCATCGAGTTCCCCAATCCATGGCAAATAATCTGCTTTCCTTTTTTCGGAGGTTAATCCTTCGACCTTGAATGCCCGGTCAATGGGATATCCTCCGTAAATTTCCATTATGTGAGCATATTGACTGTGCACATATCCTGAAAAAACTTTATAAGGTCTATCCAATTTGCCTTTGGCCTCATCAACAGTTGTAAATCCTGCCTTAGCTCTTACGCGTGCACTTGCATTACGAATTTTTTTGATGGAACCACGTTGGTACCATCTTCTAATAGGTCATCTATAGTCGACTCCCGAAAATTTTGAAGGAATTTTTCTCCTGTTTGGGAAACTTCAGGGTAGTTCTCGAGAAGAAAATAAATTTCATTTACACAATCAAGAATACAGCGTCCGATTGTATAGAAATCAATAATCAATCCGTTTTCTATGAGAATTCTTAATGATTTGAGGCTTTAAGTGGCTCGGACTGCCTTCAGATAAGCTACTACTTCAACCGAGACAGTCGAAAATTCAAAGACCTGTTTTTCTGGAACGAATACCGGAGCACCAACACGAGGAACGACACATTGATTTTAAATGGTTTTGAGCCATTGATGTATCTTTGAGAGGTTTTCCATTTCATTTATGATGGAACATAGAGTGAAAATTGAATTTTCCCTGCTTACTTTCCCATCTCGGTCGCATCAAGCCATGCCTGCATTCTCATCAACATATCCCCATCTTCACGTGAAATGCCTTTTCCAGCTGTAAGGCCATTTCTGCCGAGGGGCTGCTTTCTTATTCATTCAATCTGACAGAGTGGACTGAATCAACCTGATGATATCAATAGCTTTTGTCACATTGAGCCTGAATTCGTCCAGATTTTTGGTCAGAAGTTGAATTCGGATATATATCTCCTAATTCCGGTAAGTTGTTGGCGGGAATCCTTTCCGGCTCTCTCCCGCGCCTTTCACCTTTGCTCGTCGGTCCCCCTCACCATTCCGACACCACAGTATCCGACGCCTGCTGTTCGGCCCTCGGATCTGACGCTGTTATCAACTGGCGGGCCTTGGCTGAGTCCTTCGACATAGGTCAGGATAGACTCCCCGAGTTGGTTTCCTCTCCTAAAGGTCGCGCCGGACCTATCCGATTTTGCCAGACTGGGTATCAATTTCTTTGTCTATCTTCGCCGAAACAAAAGGGCCTTGGCTGCCGGGCCAAGGCCCGCAACTACCATGAACTTAACTGATTCCATTCTGTTGATTTGAGCCTCAAAACAAGCCGAAATTATTTGGAAGGGCTGTAGAGAAAAGACACGCCTGGATTTCTGCCTTCGCAGGAATCACGTAAAAAAATACCGATAGCGGGCATGAATATTCAACCGGGCTGAATTCCATTTGTGGTGAAGTGCTCTGGTTTTAAGGTTCACTGGGCGAGTGAGTTTCTTCCACAAAATCTAAAATCAGAAGCAGTTTATGGCGTAGCTCGTTGAGTTGCGCCTCGGGTAGCATGCCAAGTTCGCGCCGAAATCGTTGATTATCAATGGCCTTAATTTGATCGACAAGAATGTCTGAGGCCGCGTTTAACCCTGAGACCCCTTTCGGCACCGCAACTCGAAGAGGAGTCTCTTCGTCATCAATCTGTGTCGTCAGTGGACAAATGAGCGTAGAGAGGTGA
>JAOUQB010000507.1 GCA_029879555.1 Nitrospirota bacterium
ACGGACCCAAGGCAGCGACTATCTCTTCTATGCCTTACTTGATGCCGTGGTCGACAATTACTTTTTTGTCCTTGAAGCCTTAGGGGAAGAAATTGAAGCTCTGGAAGAACGAGTCATGAAACAAACTGGGCAGGAGTCCCTACAGTTCCTCCATGAATTGAAACGAGAAATGATTGTCTTGCGAAAGTCGGTCTGGCCACTGCGAGAAGTCGTGGGGCGGTTGAGCCGCGGAGAGTCCTCCCTCATCCACCAAACGACTCAGGTCTACCTCCGGGATGTGTATGATCATACCGTGCAAGTGATTGAAACCATCGAAACCTATCGTGAAATGCTCACCAGCATCCTCGAAATTTATCTCACCAGTCTCAGCAATAAACTGAATGAGATCATGAAGGTCATGGCCATGATCGCCACCCTCTTTATTCCCTTGACTCTCATTGCCGGCATTTATGGCATGAACTTCAAATATATGCCCGAACTGGAATGGACATGGGGCTATCCACTCGTCCTCGCCATCATGACCATATGCTCAGGTGGAATGGTGCTGTTCTTTCGAAGAAAAAAATGGCTGTAAATCACAATTCAGGAATCCCGTTAAATCAACACTCCAGAAATTCGCATATATCAAACCCCTCAACGCTGACTGGTCGCGCTACGCCATCAACCACAGCAACCAATTCGGCCATTCAAGCTGTACAGGTACAATCAACCGAGAAAGGGTACTGATGAACACCGAACAAGGGCTACTATTTGCCTGCACATTAAACGGCGCCAACGATGCGTCGTCTCTCACGTGGGATGAAATTCATGTGTGGTCCCCGCAACAAGGTCCGTTATGGATTCATCTGGATCGGAAGGGTTTAGACAGTCAACAATGGCTTCACGAGAAAAGTGGGGTGAATGCCATTGTCGCCGAAGCGCTACTTGAAGAAGAGACACGGCCACGAATCATGGTCCTGGATGACAGTCTGTTTCTCTCCCTCCGAGGCGTGAACCTCAATCCGGGCGCAGACCCTGACGATATGATTTCCATTCGTCTCTATATCGAGAAAGATCGTGTGATCACCGTGCGGCATCGACTTCTGAAGACCATTCAAGATATCCGTTCAAGCCTTGCCGCCAATAAAGGCCCCCAAAACCCTGGCGAATTTTTGACAGTATTGGTTGATGGCCTCATGGAACGCATGGCTCCCGTTGTCCATACATTGGACGAAGCAATCGATGAAGCCGAAGAGCACATCATCGGAAAGGCTAGCTACCAACTTCGCAGTCAACTCGGCGCGCTTCGGCGCCAAGTCATTGCATTCCGCCGGTATATCTCACCTCAACGAGACGTGATTGCGCATCTTCAGACCGCGCCACTCACATGGCTGAACACCACGCAACGCGCACACATCCGGGAAGTGGCGGAACATCTTATTCGCTATGTCGAAGAACTTGATGCGGCTCGAGAGCGTATGGGCGTCATGCAAGAAGAATTAACGAATAAGTTATCTGAGCAAATGAACAAGACCATGTATATCCTTACGGTGTTAGCTGGGATTTTTCTTCCGATCACCTTCGTGACCGGGTTACTCGGCATTAATGTCGGAGGTATCCCCGGATCTGAAGATCCGTGGGCGTTCACCACAGTTTGCCTCACCTTAACCTCGGCAGGGGTTCTACTGGTCGGCCTCTTTCGTTGGCTCAAATGGTTATAACACCCACCAGACAAAGCCCCCTGACCACACGCACATCTGCTCCTCTAGCAGAGACGAAGCGACAGACCCATCACCTCGCACAGGCCATCTGCAGGACTGCCGCAGAAACGGCTCCACGACACTTGGGCATCAAATATGATATTTGTGATTAGCCCTGCCTTACCGATATCGGAAACCCCGTGAAGCGCACCTCTCCACCAAATTTTTCTTCTTCATTCCACATGTGGTGGGCCATCGGCAAACACACATGGCAGTCCTCTCTCGAACATGACATTCTTGACCGGGCTGCACAATTGGGGTTTTATTTCCTTCTCTCGCTCTTCCCAGCGCTCGTGTGTATCACCACCTTGATCGGGATGCTTCCCCTTCAATCGATCATGCCCCAACTCATGCAATATGTTCAAAAAATTCTACCTCAAGATTCTTTGTCCGTCGTCGAGAAATATCTCCAGCAAATTCCTCAAGACACGGGAAGTAGCCTGGTCTCGTTGAGTCTTGTGGGTGCACTCGTCACCGCCTCATTTGGAATGCTGGCCATGATCAAAACGCTGAATACCGTCTATGGCGTGAGAGAAACGAGACCAATGTGGAAGATTGGAGGAATTGCGGTTCTCCTCACCATCGGGGTCGCGGTATTTACGATTACGTCAATGACGCTAATGTTGGTGGGGGAAAACCTCGGTCAACGAATTGCGGATGCTGTGGGAGTACAATTGGTGGGAACATCGAGCGGGACGCTCTTGCAATGGCCAATCGCCTTACTCCTCATGCTGCTGGTCACCAGTCTCATCTACTATTGGGGGCCCAATAGCAAACATCCATG
>JAOUQB010000506.1 GCA_029879555.1 Nitrospirota bacterium
GACCGCGCTATCCCATTTGCCATCACGAACGGAAACGGATCCAGATCGCATCGCGGAACGCTACCGGGAAAAGGAGGTTATTCGTCGTCGACTCTCAACTGTCCTCGCGGCCAATGAGCCACTCCAGCTTTTCCTTTCAGACAATCTGCGTGTCATCAATGGGAGCAAAGGCTCTCCTGGCAGCTTCGACATGTTGGACGAATTGGCCTCCAATCAGGCCTATCGATTGGCCTTTTGGCGTGTCGCTGGGGAGGAGATTAATTACCGCCGTTTTTTTGATATCAATCAATTGGCGGCCATTCGAATGGAGCAACCTGCCGTCTTCCAGGAAGCCCAGCAGAAAATTTTCGAGCTCGTCGCATCAGGTGCAGTCACCGGTTTACGCATCGATCACGTCGATGGCCTCTATGACCCTCAGGGGTACCTGGCTCAATGGCAAACCTGGGCCGCCCAACAGTTTCAGGCCCCACCCGATTCCCAAGGACGGGTCCTCTATCTACTCGTCGAAAAGATTTTAGGCACAGGCGAACGTTTAAATCCTGATTGGCCCATCCACGGAACCACAGGCTATGACTTTCTTTCCCTCGTCAATGGCTTGTTCGTCCAAGGGTCGCTTCAACGGCAGATCGACCAACTCTATACCCGCTTTACCAAGAACTCAGTTCCCTACGACGATCTCATCTATCAGTGTAAAAAGCTAATCATGACCAGCTCCATGGCGGGAGAAATCAACGCGTTAGGGCACGAACTCAATGTACTTTCTGAACAGAACCGCCGTTCTCGTGACTTTACGCTCAATAGCTTGATTCATGCCATTCGAGAAATCATCGCCTGCTTCCCGGTGTATCGAACCTATGTCCGCCCTGACCCGAACGAACCTGTTACGGACCGTGACCGCGCCTACATTCGACTAGCCGTGGCCCGTGCCAAACGCCGGAACCCTGCTCTGAGTAATTTGGTCTTTGATTTTATTCGTGAGCTACTCATGAACACCCCTCAAGAGGGTTCGCCTATCGATTGGGAAATTCTCCGTCCCTTTGTCATGAAGTTTCAACAAACCACCAGCCCGGTCACCGCCAAAGGGGTCGAAGATACCGCCTTTTATCAATACAACCGCCTGACCTCCTTAAATGAAGTGGGAGGAGAGCCACACCATTTCGGCGTATCTCTTGCGAATTTTCACCAATATATGGAAGAACGGGCTGAGCAGTGGCCATGGGGGCTCTCTTCAACCTCCACGCATGACACCAAACGCAGTGAAGATGTCCGCGCACGGATCAGCGTACTCTCCGAAATTCCCACGGAATGGCGCAACCAACTGCGTGTGTGGAGTCGGATCAATAAAAAAGCCGTGCATCGCCTTGAAGAACAATCGGCCCCCAGCCGCAATGAAGAATACCTTATCTACCAAACTATGCTCGGCGCTTGGCCCTTCAGTCCCTTCACCGATGAAGTCCGGACCAACTTTTTAGAACGCATGCAAACATACATGATCAAGGCCTTGCGGGAAGCCAAAGTCACCAGTAGTTGGCTCAATCCCGACGAAGCCTATGAACAAGCCGTCCTGAAATTTCTGTCGAGCATTCTTTCCCCTCACCTACCCAATCCTTTCCTGGAAGATTTTCTGCCGTTTCAAAACCGAATCGCTCGTTATGGCATCTATAACTCTTTGGCTCAGGTGTTGATAAAAACATTAGCGCCCGGAATTCCTGACTTCTACCAAGGCACTGAACTCTGGGATTTTCACTTAGTAGACCCCGACAACCGAGGGGTCGTAGATTATGCCCATTACCAAGAATGTCTGGCTGAACTGCAGACCCTTCAACAAACCCTGAACCCCTTGGACCTTCTCCAACATCTGTTTCACCATGCCGACAATGGGCTTATTAAATTATATGTCACGCACACCGCGCTTCAGTACCGTAAGAAACACGACTCTCTCTTCCGTCATGGATCTTATCGTCGGCTGGATGTTCAGGGAGAACGGGCGGAGCATCTTTGTGGGTTTTTGCGGCAAGAAAAGGACCAGGTCTGCATCACAGTCGTCCCACGATTGTTGACCTACCTCACTTCCGATCCCACCATACCTCCGGTTGGAGAATCAGCCTGGGGACATACCTGGATCTCTATTCCTTCAGATCTTCCAGCCGCGTCCTATCGCAATGTGTTGACACAAGAAATCGTGGCTCTACAAAAGGAATCAGACATGGTAAGATTACCGGTAGAGATCTTGTTTGCCTATTTTCCTTTTGCCTTATTGGAGCCCGCTTCATGACTGTGACGAATCTCAATTCTGTCCGTTCAGCTGATGATGAACCCACGGCCGAGCCCTCCATGCCACAAGGAGAGCTCGGGTGGGAAGGCCACGTCCATGTTTCGGACGAACCACCGCTATGGAGCCGAATTTTTGATACGTGGCCGGAACTCAAAACAGGCCTCGCCTATAGCCTCATTTTCGCCTCCGGGGTATGCTTGGGAGGAGCAATTATGGCTATGATGTCGAATTCAAAACAGCACCAACGA
>JAOUQB010000508.1 GCA_029879555.1 Nitrospirota bacterium
AAGCGCTTTTCTGACGCAGAAGTCGGGAAATATATCGAGGCCATCAATAAAGAGGCTGCCCAGGTGTGGATTAACGCCTTTGCTCGTGAACCTAAGCTCCAGCAAAGCTACTATTGGACCCTGTTTTCAGAATTATTTCTCAAGCAGCTCCGGGATATTCCCGTCAGCATGAGTGATGCGGAAAAAATGATCCCCCAATTGTCTGCCTCTCAAGCCAGACGGGCGATTCATAATGCCAAAGATGCACAATACCTTGAAGTCACAGCGACCGGAGAACGTACAAAATATGTGCGACTTTCGGCCAAAACGGAAGAATTAATCCGCAATACCAGCTCCATGGCTCTTCAGAGTTTAAAAGGAATTTTTAGGTAATCATTATTCTCAACCCATTCATCGAAACGGTGAATCAGAGCAAAGAAAATATCCACCCCCAGCACTCCAGGTCCTCCAAAACCCACCCAAGATTTCATCCGCACGTTCCTCGTCCCCAAAAAGCCCGCATCCAATTGCCTTTCTATATTTACCCCACCTCCAGGTCTATTTGGGATTGGTCCGATTGCATGGGCCTAGGCCGTTAGGTCTTTTGTTGCATTGATTCCCAAAAAAATTGGGTGCTACCATGCCCAGCTCTAGGGCCTCTCGTACAATTAGGTGCTATACCTTCAGATGTGGATAGGAGGGTCACCAGGTGTCCGGATCAGACCTTCTTGTTGAATACTTAACGAAGTTCTTCCCCATTCTGGTCTTCACAGTCCTGGCGTTGGGGTTTGGGCTGGTGACGCTCGTCCTTTCCTACCTGGTTCAACCAAAATATCCCGAGGTAGAAAAACTCTCGACCTATGAATGTGGCTCGGAACCCTTTTCCGATTCCCGCATGCCATTTCCCGTTCGGTATTACGTCATTGCGATGCTGTTTGTCATTTTTGATATTGAAGTCATCTTCCTCTATCCTTGGGCCATCACCTTTAAGCAGTTGGGCGTCATTGGATTTATTGAAATGATGATTTTTATTGGTCTATTTGTGGTGGCCTACGTATATGCCTGGCGGAAAGGGGCTCTGGAATGGGATTAGTTCAAATCGGTCCTCCAGCAAAAGATGGGGACCTGGGGATTATGACCCTTTCCTTAGAAAAAGCCGTGAATTGGGCGAGAAAAGGTTCGCTGTGGCCTATGACGTTCGGCTTGGCTTGCTGCGCGATTGAAATGATCGCGGCCGTCTCTTCTCGATATGACATCGACCGGTATGGTGCCGGGGTCTTCCGCGCTTCACCTCGTCAATCAGATTTGATGATCGTGGCCGGAACGGTCTGCCGACGCATGGCCCCGGTTATTCGCAAAATTTATGATCAAATGCCTGAACCCAAATATGTCATTTCGATGGGATCCTGTGCGACATCAGGCAATATCTATGACAGCTATAGTGTGGTGCAAGGCGTCGACCGGTTCGTGCCAGTCGATATTTATGTGCCCGGCTGTCCGCCAACTCCGGAAGCCTTATTTGATGGGATCTTGAAGCTGCAAGATCGGATCATGCAAAAGCGCGTGTTCACAAAACAACCCGATCAGGTGAAGGTATAAAGCTAATGCGAACGAAATCATTAACCAGGAGGTTTATGATGAAATTCTTATTCGCATTGATTCTCTGCTGCCTTCTGGCCGTGGGAAACACAACGCTGTCTTTCGCCAAAGTGACCGAACCCCCACCTTACGAAGGAAGTCCGGCGCTCAAGACCATGAAGTCCCTGGCCGGAACCTGGAATGGTACCCATCTTATGCAGGGGAAAGAACTCCCTGCTTCTATTGAATACAAAGTGTCTTCGAACGGCAGTACGGTCGTTGAAACCATGTTCCCTGGGACACCCCATGAGATGGTGAATGTCTACCATGATAAGGCGGGAAAACTCGCGATGACGCATTATTGTTCCGTGGGCAATCAACCGCATCTGGACCTGGTGGCTATGGAGGGGAGGACCCTGTCGTTTTCGCTCTCTTCTACGGATAATCCCCATCTTGGTGATGAAGGCCATATGCATGATCTCACCATTACCCTGACCGACCCCGGTCACTTGCAGCAGAACTGGTCCTTCTTTGAAAAGGGCAAACAAGGCGGAATGACAACGTTCGATCTAGTGCGTGTTCAGTAGACGATTAAGATTTGGCTACTCGACAGAACGCTTACCATGCACCCTCTTGCTGAAAAAATTCAAAGCCGGTTCCCTGAAGGGTTTCTGAGCGCAAACGAATGGCGAGGAGACCTGGCGATTTCTGTCAAACGCGAGGCCTTACATGAGGTGTGCACCTACATTCGCCGGGACCCGGAAATGGATTGTGATTATATGGTGCATGTCAGTTCCGTGGACTGGCCGGACGAAGCTGAACGATTTGAAGTCGTGTATGAAGTCTATTCCATTCGCAAGCGCCATCGGATTCGCATTAAGACCCGGGTACCGGAACAGGATTGCCGCGTGGATTCTTTGGTGGACCTGTGGATGGGCGCCGATTTTATGGAGCGGGAAGT
>JAOUQB010000060.1 GCA_029879555.1 Nitrospirota bacterium
TGTGGTCGCGCTGACGAATAATTTTCGTGAAGAAGTCTTGGAGAAAAAAGGCGATAGCGTGAAAATGTTGGAAAAACTTCGAGGCAAACAAACGGATGTCGATCGAATTCTCGCGGACAAAGCTGAAAAAGGGATGGGATTGCTCAAGTCCCAACGTATTCCATTAGAACGGCCTTCGGCTGAAACGATTCATGACGTGTATGAAACAGTTCGTGCGTTACACCTCAAAGGGCATGGCTGGCATATGTGGGAGCAAGATTCGGAAAAGGGGGCTACCATTGTTCCGGGAACCAGTATGCGGAAATATGTGAAGAGCTGGGTGACGGAATGGGATTTCCTCCGTCTCTATCCTGGGGAAGATTGTGAAATTGAGACGACCTCCTGGAAACCCACGTACGAGGAACCTCAAGATAGGGCAGCAACCTCTGCAATGACCACCCATCCCTCTGAATCTCCTGAAAAGGAGCCTCAGGAATCCAGGGTCACTTCTGAAGAACGAGCTGAATTAGTGGGCCTCACGCGTCCGGTGACTCCTGAACCGGTGGGTCCCTCAACTTCGTAGATTGAAGGGGTTTGGTGCCAAAGCCTCTTTCTGTGCTAGGATTCCTTAAACATATCGGGTCGTAATTCTCAATCTGTCTAGCCCAGACTTACCCTAACCGGATTTATCTCATCTCCCTGATCATTCCTTTCTTCACGTTAAGGCCTTCCGGTCTTTGATGCCAGGTCTGTGATCTATCGTGTCACTATCGACTCCTTCCCCTCTCTCGATCATTTTTCGTATGTGGTGGCCACTTGCGGGCAGTTGGCTCTTGATGGGTTTGGAGTTGCTACTCGTGGCGGCGACGGTTTCTCGTCTGGCACATCCGGAAATACATCTTGCGGCCTATGGAGGGGTCGTTTTTCCCCTCTCCTTGTTCATCGAAGCCCCGATCATCATGATATTGGTGGCGTCCACGGCTTTGTGTAAAGATGCTGCCGCCTACCGTTTAATGCGAAATTTTATTGTGACGTTGGGCGGGGGACTGACCCTACTGCACATGCTTCTGGCCTTTTCCCCTTTCTATGATGTGGTTGTGAAATCGTTGTTGGGAGCACCTGCCAGTATTTGGAGCCCTGCCCAAATGGGTCTGCAAATGATGACTCCCTGGACGATGTCGATCGCCATTAGACGGTTCTTTCAGGGGATGGTCATACGGGCTGGGCGAACCAGATTGGTTGGATTGGGCACCTTAATCCGTTTAGGCGTGAGCGCTTCAGTGTTGTTGTGGGGATTCGCTATGCAAACCATTCCTGGCGTACTGGTCGCGACAATGGCGCTTTCAGCCGGTGTTATCTTTGAAGCGATTTTTATGTTCGGGTGTACCCGCCCCATTGTGAGAGAGCTCCGCCAACGTGCTGTTGAGCCAGGGGATCCGTTGACCCTCCAGCGCCTGTGCCTCTTCTATTGGCCCTTAGCGCTCACGCCTCTGGTGATGTTGGCTACGTTGTCTGTGGGGAGTGCGGCGATCAGCCGTATGCCGCGAGCTTTGGAATCGTTAGCGGTGTGGCCGGTGTTAGGGGGCCTCACGTTTATATTCCGAAGTGTGGGCATTGCTATTCAGGAGGTTGTCGTAACATTTTCCGATCGACCAGACTATCAACGACCTTTACAGCGCTTTGTGTGGTTGGTGGCCTTGGGCGCGAGTGGGACGCTATTCGTCATTGCTGCCACTCCATTATCCACGCTGTGGTTCGAATCGGTGGCCGCATTGAATTCTGAACTTTCCAGTCTCGCCCATACGGCTCTGTGGATGGCTGTTATTCTCCCCGCGCTGAGTCCCTGGGAAAGTTATTTCCAGGGGAAATTGGTCTCTCGCGGTGCCACGACTCTTGTCACCCAGGCGGTCAGCCTGTATTTACTCGGGAGTTCAAGTATTTTGGCTTTGGGGGTGTTTTACGGAAAGTTTTTGGGCTTGTACGTAGGAGTGGCGGCAACGTTGACGGGGATCAGTGTTCAATTATGGTGGCTTTGGAAGCACAGTCACAACAGGCAGGACGTTCCAAATATGATGGGGACGACTTCTTTACCTCTCCGATAATATTCGGGGGAACAAGGAGGGTTGTAAGGAATCGATACCAACATTGCTTATGCCTATTTTGCAGGATATGGCCTTCACGTTGAATGGAATTTCATGCAGGAAGCTGATGAGGTCAATCGAGATGATGAATAGTAACTGGTTGAATATATGGGAAAAATTTGACAAAGCTCAGGATGAATAAAGAAGGAACGGTCTTTGCTTTTCTTCAACGGCCATGAATAAAATTTTGATTATTGAAGACGATGAGCAGGTTCGAGGTTCTGTCTCGCTCTCCTTAGAGTCGGCAGGATACGAAGTGATGGAAGCGGCCACGTGTCAGGAAGGTTTGAAAAGTCACAAACACTTTGCTCCGTCCGTCATCATTTCTGATGCGGTATCTTTAGAAAACGAAGAAGGAGAAATTCTTCGTCGTTTGTGTCAGGAGTCTGCGCACCTCCCTCTCATTACCCTCATGGGGACCTTGTCAGATTCTGAGTTGGGTTCCTCTTCGATGGCGCCATCTCCTCATTTTGTGTCTTCCTTCACCTTACACAAACCATTTACCCTCGATGAATTGCTGGAAGTGGTTGAAGGTGCTCTGGTTCGTTGAAATCTCCCTAGGGTAGCTCTGCTATTCCCGTCCGGCCGTTCCTGTCTCGTTTCTTTTCCCATCACGCACATTCTCTGACTGAGCTTTGTGTGAGACGTGCGTTTCCGCGTTAATCGCTGGGAGGTTCGAAATGGCCGGGAGGCCGGGTGCCCCAAGGAAGAGTCGTGGCACGGATTTGTTTGGATAAGCTCTGAAGGTTGACCTGTGCCGCACGAATAAGTTTGGGGTCCCCATGATGGACGAGTTTCGTCAGTAAAACAAACAGCTCAGGATGTTCGTGCCGAACTTGAATCATGCGTTCAAACATAGGATCGACACCATGAGCCTTTGGGAGTTCAGGTTCATCCTCATCCGCATCGTTCCATAATTTTTGGATAACCTCCGGGTCGTGGTGAAGCCAGGAGGTGGGAATTGTCAGTGCGTGGGCAATGGTTTCAAGCAGGGAAAGCGAAGGATCAAGACTTCCATTGTGAATGGACTGTAAGCTAGCGACCTCGATACCCGTTTGAACAGAGATTTGAGCCAATGAAACCTGACGATACCGACACCATTGTTGAAGATATAGGCCTTGTTTCATCAGCCGATCATAGCCAACTGTTTTGACCAAGTCTACCGTCGGCTCCTCTCCCAGATTTCTTTGGACGGCACCATTCTTGATTCGGTACAGTGGCGTCATGACTCGCTTCTGGCTTCAGTCGTTCCTAGTTTTTGCGTGGATGGGGATCGTGTTTCCTTATCCCGTCGCCGCTTTTGTGTCGCCTGATCAGGTCCTTGTCCTCGTGAATTCGAAAATTTCTGAAAGCCGGGATTTGGCAACCTATTATATGGAGCGTCGGGGGATTCCAGGGGACAATCGAGTCGATCTCGATCTGCCGATGACAGATACCATTAGTCGGAATGCGTATGAACAGGCAGTGCTCAATCCGATCACAGACCGACTCCAAAAAAACGGGTTGGCCAATCGCATCAAAGTTCTGGTGACGATGTATGGCATACCGTTACGCGTCCAGGGTCCACAACCGACCTCCCAAGAAGAAGAATGGGTAGCCGATGCCAGGGGATGGCGTCAATCAGCCATTGGTCTTCTCCGAGAACAAGAGGAACTCCTCGTCCAACAGGTATCGAGCCTATCTCAAGACCCACCTCTTCTTGATTCCGCGATCATCCCGCCAGCAGAAACCGGAAAGGATATATCCTCGTCGCAGGTTCAGGCATGGAGACAGAAGTTCACGAACCTTCTCCAAGCACGGGTAGAGAAAATAGAACGCAACGCTTCAGTCGAGGAAAAGGATGCATTAATGGCGGCACATGCGAAAATCATCCACCGGGTGTTTGGAAAAGTTGGGACATCGACGTCTATTAACGGTATCCCGCCTCTATCAAAAGAACAACAGCGAGAGAAAGTCGCGGTTCAACAGATGTTGGGGAGGCTCATGCAGCAACCGTCGTCTGCGACTCGGACGCATGCCTATGAACTGGTGCAGACCGCTTTTGGCTTGTGGGGTGTCTTGAGTCTTTCTCAGTGGGAGATGGAACGCTATCGGCAGGTGGATGGTAGCGCCAGTTTAGATAGTGAGCTCAGCTTTCTGTGGTGGGAACCCGGAACCTATCCCTTAGCCGGAAGGCTTCCCAATCCATTTTATCTTGGTTACGCCGGGACGGTTAGCGATTGGCCGTTACCACTTCTGATGGTGAGTCGAATTGATGCGCCGATAGTGGCACAGGCGAAGAAGATGATTGATCAGGCGATAAGCACTGAATCTGAAGGACTGGTAGGAAATGTGTACGTCGATGCGCGGGGGATGAAAAAAGGGCCACCGTTATCCTATGGGTATTACGATGCGGATTTGCAGGATTTTGCCACCAAATTCCAAAGTGGGTCGGGCTATCCGGTGACGTTAGAAAATACCGAAGAACGATTCACGTCACCCGGCCAAGCACCGAATGTGGCTATGTATGTTGGGTGGTATCGGCTGCGGCATTATGAAGATGCCTTTACATTTAATCCTGGTGCTATTGGCTATCATATTGCGTCAGGGGAGGCCGTTTCTATTCATAATCCGAAAGAGCTGGGGTGGTGCAAGAATGCTTTGGAACGGGGAATTACCGTGACATTGGGACCGGTGGGAGAACCGTATTTGGATGCATTCCCTTTGCCCACAGAATTTTTTGGCCTTTTGTACTCGGGAAAGTATTCCCTGGTGGAAGCCTATTATCTTTCGACACGATACCTGAGTTGGAAGATGGTCCTCTTTGGCGATCCTTTGTATCGCCCCTGGTATAAGGCCGATGCTGAGCAGCAACAAGCCGCCCAGGTACTATTCGATCATCGTCCGTATCCGGTTTCACCAGCCCAAGTGGTGTTTCCTGCACTGGGAACGGCATCAGATCAGTCCACATTTCCTGGGAAATACGAGGCTTTTGACGCCAGGATACTGGGCCCATGAGAGGTCATTATGGTTCAGGAGTGCGGCTATGCAGAAAGGAAGGGGGGTGATCGATGATGAAACCCTATGCCTATTGGATTTTGCCAAGTCCAGTGGGTGACCTGTTACTGGTGAATGATGGGGAAGGTCTGTGTCGCCTGCAATTTCAAGATGGTGCACATCCTAACACCATTGACCCGCAATGGAAAAAGCAGCGCAATCCGTTTACGGCGGTGGTGAAAGAACTTGAAGCATATTTTGCTGGACAGTTGCGGCGTTTTACCATTCCTGTATCGTTGAATGGGACGGTCTTCCAGCGTGCAGTGTGGAGGGCGCTCCAAACGATTCCCTATGGGAAAACGGTCTCGTATGGAGCCATCTCAAAAAAAATTGGTAATCCCAACGCCTCTCGGGCGGTTGGAGCCGCAAATGGCCAGAACCCCGTGTCGATTATTGTGCCCTGCCATCGGGTTATTGGGTCAACGGGAAAACTGGTTGGCTATGGCGGCGGGCTGTCTATCAAAACGGCATTGTTGGAATTAGAGCAGGGCAGGCGCTAAACAACTGACACGACCCCACTGGTATTCCCATCTTTTTAGCTCTCGCCAGAAACAATAAATGACATCACTGCTCTGCCCCGCCCTTGCGAGACCCAGTCACCTGGAAAATGGGCTCGGAGTCATTTGTGAGTTGTGTGATTTTTGGGGAAGCTTACAAAGGGTTCTGACTTGCCTGAATAAACGTAGGATCAATGCAAGGGCGGTCTTTCCAATGTGGAGGCGATGGTTGAATGAGTTTCGGCGTTGCCAGTCTGGACCTCTCGGACATAGCGCTTCAAGCATTCATGGATGACAGGGAAGGCGAGAAGATCCCAAGGAATGTCTTGCAAGGCCATAAGTTTGACATCGAGACTCTCGGGGCCTGGTTTGAAATCGAGATTTTTGAGATGGGCCCGATAGACCACGTAGACCTGGGAGACATGAGGCAGACTAAAGATGCCCAATAAGGCATAAATATCGACGTCGGCGTACGCTTCTTCTTGAGTTTCTCGTGCCGCCGCCTCCTCGGTGCTTTCTCCTAATTCCATGAATCCGGCTGGAAAGGTCCACAGTCCTACTCGTGGCTCAATGGCTCGTCGACAAAGAAGAATCTTGTCTTCCCATTCCGGGATGGTGCCGGCTACAATTTTCGGATTTTGGTAGTGGATTGTCTGACAGGCTGGACACACGGCTCTTAGGAGAGTTTCCCCTTCCGGTATTTTTTCCTCGACGCTGGCCCCACATGTACTGCAAAAATTGATGGTTGGAATCATGTGTTTCAGGTGTGTTGTCGGGAAGATGAGTTCGACGAATTCTTCTTTCCTATGATACCTCGAATGATGCTAATTTCAAATCGAGGGCTCATTTTCATCCGTCGAGATGTCTTGCGCCACGGTCAGTTCGTTTTGCGAGTTGGTGATTGTGGTCCGGCATAATCCTTTGCTAAGGTTGATCTCCAATTTCTCGATCAAACACTTCCAATTTTCAATATAGACGTGAATAAAGGACGAAGCCGGTATGAGTACGAACGATAAACAAGTCATTTTTTCGTTGGTGGGGGTGGGGAAAATTCATCCCCCTAAAAAGCAAGTCCTCAAAGATATTTATCTCTCCTTTTATTATGGCGCAAAAATTGGGGTCTTGGGATTAAATGGATCTGGGAAAAGCTCATTGCTGCGGATTATTGGTGGCGTGGATCCAGACTATGTCGGGGAGATCACTTTTTCCAAAGGCTATTCGGTTGGTCTCTTTGAACAGGAGCCGCACCTTGAACCTGGTAAAACTGTGAAGGAAGTGGTGCAGGAGGGCCGGGCCGAGGTCGTTAAGATGCTGCAGGATTACGAGGGCATCAGCCAGGCCTTTTCCGGAGATCTGAGTCCGGATGATATGGAAAAGCTCATTGAACGGCAGGGGAAGCTGCAAGAACAAATCGAGGCGGTGAACGGGTGGGAATTGGAACACCAGTTAGAGATTGCGATGGATGCTCTCCGTTGTCCTCCGCCGGAGGCGAATGTGGATCTCTTATCTGGAGGAGAACGGCGGCGGGTGGCCTTATGTCGATTGCTCATTCAAGAGCCTGATATTTTATTGTTGGATGAGCCGACGAACCATTTGGATGCGGAAACGGTGCAGTGGTTGGAACAGCATCTGAAGGAATATAAAGGGACGGTGATTGCGGTGACGCATGACCGCTATTTTCTGGATAATGTGGCAGGGTGGATTTTGGAGTTGGACCGAGGCCAGGGGATTCCGTTTCAGGGCAACTATACGTCCTGGTTGGAACAAAAGCAGGCGAGGTTGGCGCAGGAAGAAAAGTCCGAGTCGAAGCGGCAGAAGACGTTAGAGCGGGAGTTGGAATGGATTCGCATGTCTCCCAAGGGGCGACAGGCTAAAGGAAAAGCTCGGGTCACGAAATATGAACAACTTGTGAGTGAAGAACAGGATCGACAGACCGACGATTTGGAGATTTATATTCCATCCGGCCCACGGTTGGGGAATGTGGTGTTGGAGGTTGATGGGCTGTCTAAAGGTTTTGGGGAGACGGTGTTGTTTGAGCAGATGGCGTTCTCCTTGCCAAAAGGGGGAATTGTGGGGGTCATCGGCCCGAATGGTGCCGGGAAATCCACCTTGTTTAAAATCATTGCCGGTCTAGAAAAGCCTGATAGCGGGAACCTAAAGCTTGGGGAAACCGTGAAGTTGGGCTACGTGGATCAGGGCCGGGTGTTGGATGACACGCTCAATGTGTGGGAATGTATTACCGGCGGCAAAGAAACTGTGCCGCTCGGGAAGATTGAAGTGAATTCTCGTGCGTACGTGTCCCGATTCAATTTTTCAGGATCTGACCAGCAGAAAAAGGTGAAAGATTTGTCGGGTGGTGAGCGGAATCGCGTGCATCTGGCGCGGATGCTCAAGGAAGGAGCGAATTTATTGCTGCTGGATGAGCCGTCCAACGATCTGGATGTCAATACCTTGAGGGCATTAGAAGAGGGGTTGGATCATTTCGGCGGATGTGCCATGGTGAGCAGTCATGATCGCTGGTTTTTAGACCGTGTGGCCACCCATATTCTCGCGTTTGAAGGGAACAGTCAGGTGGTGTGGTATGAAGGCAATTATTCCGAGTATGAAGCGAATCGCAAAAAACGCTTAGGAAAAGCCGCTGAACAGCCTCACCGAATTCGTTACCGGAAATTAACCAAATCCTAAAGTACCCGATGTCACTTGGAAAACCCAATTCTTCCTCCGATCCGATGAAGCCTTCTTCCGAAGTACCGGTCTCCCACCAATCCCGATCCGTCATGATCGCCAGAATCGTGGGCATTGTGTGTGTAGCGGGAGGGTTTATGCTGGGGATTCAAGGTTTGGATCACCCTGGTTCTCCGCTGCTTCCCACAGCGTTGGGGATGATTGTGGCGGGCTTGGCCGCGCAAATCTTTGCCTTAGTCCGATCATGGTATCTCTATTCCCATCGAAGCACCTAGGGTTTTTTCCTTCATGATACGCCTGAAGCACCATTCACGAGTTGTCGGCGCTCGGTCTCTTTTCCTTGCTCTCGGGCTTTGTTGTCTGATGGTCAGCTGTTCCCCTTGGCGGGATTCCTACCTGGATGGCGGTATTGGCGAGTTGACACAACCTGACATTAAGGAGAAATTAGGGAAGCCTCATGTAGTGACTGAACCCTTACTTTCTGATCAGACGACGTGGAAGTATCGGTATATCCTGACGGAAAGTGATTTAGATCCGTGGGGGATTACCACGTTTGGCAAGCAAGCGGGAACGGCTTTAGCTGGTCCTGAGGCAACCTTGCGGGAAAAAATCTATTGCTACGTGTATTCTTTGACTTTTGATAAGGAGGCCGTGCTTCGTCAATGGAATCGCGAGCTCTGTCAGGTCCCAACTCCTCCCAATCCTTTTGTGCAAGGGCTTGCTGGTAATTGAGCCGGCCTTCTCCGCTTCAACTCAACTGCTGATGTTTCTTGATACTGAGAATTTCGCTCAAGCCTGATAATCGAAGGGTGCGTACAAATGAGTGTCTTTAAATCTGGCGCCTTTTTACAACAATGTTTTTCGGTGCATCCGCTTACCCTTATTTTGAAGTTGGTCACCCCACCTTCGATGATTGGGATCTTCTGTACGAATTGTCAGATGAAGCATCGGTTAACGATTACATGGATGACCGCCTCAGGGGTCGAACAACCTGGTAGCAAGGACCAGGAGATGTTGGCCCTTCAGGATTGTTCCAAGGCGCATCCTGAAGAGGTGAGACTGTCTTTGGTTGATGTCGTGAAAAACGCTGTGGAATTTCGATGCTATCCTTGCAGTCGCACGTACGCGTTGAACCTCTCCTTAGTTGAAACCCACCAATCGTCCTAGGGCAGGCTTCGGGGAGCCTTGCAAGACCCCTGATGTGTGTCGAAGTGAGAATCAGGTCAAGGCCTTGATGGTACGGCCACACCAGGGGTTCCTGATGCGGCCGTGTGAGAAACGAAAAGGATTAACGG
>JAOUQB010000509.1 GCA_029879555.1 Nitrospirota bacterium
ATCCAGCCCCCGGTTGATATAGCGTTTCGCCACGCTCACCACTAATCGTAAATTGGCTTCCAACATCGCTTGCTTGGCGAAATGGACACGGGTTTTGGCTTGTTCTAACCGTCGAACTCGTATCAGAAAATCAGCAAAAGGCATATACAGGAGATGTTCTTCCATATACTTCACATGTTCGAGGGCTTCTTGATGACTTCGTGGTTGGACTTGATCAATTTTTTGCAGATTTTTGACCTTCGCCGTTAAGGACTTTGTGTCCACGGCTTGTTTCTCAAGCTTGATTTGGCATACCTCGTTCTGAGACACCCCTAATCGGGATAAGACTTCTTCAAGTTGGACTTCCAATGACTGAATCTGGCTTTCTATTTGATGAAAAAATTTCGGATGCCAATTGATCGAATTCACATTCTTTAAAAACTGCTTTTTCTCGACCGAAATTTTGTTCTTGGTGTTCACTGCCTCTGAGGAAGAATCCATCAGCGATTGGATAGAATGGCAGAGGTGATCAAGTTGTTGAATAACCCGTTGCCGAAATTCTTCATCTTCTTGTGTGTCCTGAAGCTCAGTTTGTTCAACTTCCACATCCTCGTCCAGCACCACTTCTTTATCTTTTTGAACAATATGTTTGGCTAAAATTTCTTCATGACTCAGTCGCTTCCGCTTCTCTTTTAGGAACGCCAAGGTCATCGGCAGGGTAAACATGACTTCCAGCATGTGTTCCTTGGCTTCTTCAATTTTTTTGCAGAGATGCACTTCCCCATTTCGGTCCAACAGCAGAACTTGCCCGATTTCCTTCAAATAGAGGGGAAGCTCCCTATCGGGCATACTCGCGGTACTCTCATCAACTTTCACCTGTTTGGGTAATTTCCCCGTCGGACGCTTGGATCGTTTCCCAGTGGTAATCGACCCATTCCATGAAGATTTTTGCGATGAAGATGAAACTGATGGGGTCATGCCTGTCTCCCTTCTGTTCATGGTCGTCAAATCTTTTATCTGGTCGGTAGGACATCGCGGCGTCATTCTTTCGCCCGCATGCTCGCCTGCCAACCAAGGGGAGCAAGTGAAGTGCCAGCATAGTTTTTATGACACCAACGAATCGTTGATGGCCGTTACAGCAAACTAGGGAATACTGGTAAGCGGGATATTCGGAGTGGCCTGAAGACAAGATAGAAAATCGTCGAATTGATTAACGGAATCGGGACACAAGCCGAAACAAAAACGCTAGACCAGATTGAACGTCTAGCATCCTTTCACTATTTTGGTGTAACGATCTGTCAGCAAATCTGACAACGCATCAATCACCATGAATAAAGATTCGCCCGTGTTACTCCGAGAACAGAAGAGATCAACAAGCTTGGTGACGAATCCGTTCTTGGATTACGGACGTGATTTTGGTACAGTCCGTTTCGTTTATCAGCAGGTTCTTTCAGATTACTTCACTGGATAAACGCATGAACATGAAGCTCACGTTTGTCCCCCTACCGTGTCCCATAAAAATTTTCCTCACGTTGTTCCGAGTTGAACCCTTTTCTGGTCATCAAAAAGGACTGCCCGTTTACGGCATCGTCATTTTAGGCCTTGCTCTGGGCCTTGGAGGCTGTGCGGGAAACGATTCATCAACCCATACCCTGGAACAGTTGGAGAACGGGACAGCATCCACCCAAGTCACGTCTGAAGAAGTTTCATTTGAAGAAGAACCTAGGCCAAGTGATGATTTCGTGGATCCATTTGATGACTCCCCAAACGAAACACACATTATTGAATATGATCCATTAGAACCCTTGAACGCGGCCATTTTTGAATTCAATTACCAGTTCGACAAATACCTGCTCAAACCCGTTGCCAAAGTCTATAATTTTTTTGTCCCCCCTGATGTCCAACAAAGCATCGTCAATATCTTTCAAAACTCGCGATTTGTCCCCCGGTTTTTGAATAACCTGTTCCAGGCGAAATTTCGCGGAGCCGGCATTGAAATGAGCCGGTTTTTCATTAATAGTACCTTGGGAGTGGGCGGTCTTTTTGATCCTGCGAAAATCATGTTTGATTTAGATACTCCTCTCGAAGATCTCGGACAAACCTTAGGAAGTTATGGCGTCCCACCAGGGCCCTATCTTGTGGTGCCCTTCTATGGACCATTTACCCTGAGAGATGGGTTTGGGTTTATTGGCGACACCTTTCTTGATCCTTTTAATTGGCTGGTTCTACCTATATTCGAGATTGCCGATGCTCCCAGACTGGTCCAACATGACCCCACGATTAACTATGCCCGATTAGGATTGACTATCGGGGAAACTGTAAACTTTCGTTCCCTTTCTTTGAAAACATTTCAAGGAGTGGAGGAAGGCACTCTGGATTTGTACGGTGCTATTCGAAACGGGTATTTGCAGCAACGGCAAAGGGCGATTCAAGAATAATTGAAAGAATCCACCGACTCATTACCTCTTCGTATAGGGGTCAGTATCCCCGGTTATTCGTTCCCCTCCAAACATTCGTCT
>JAOUQB010000061.1 GCA_029879555.1 Nitrospirota bacterium
CACCACGCAGACGTTGTTGGGTTTTGTGGCTAATCGGGCGCACCATGCCGATATCGGCGGCATGTCGGCCGGGTCGATGCCGCTCTCGCAAGAAATCTTTCAAGAGGGATTGATCATTCCGCCGGTAAAAGTCATGGTAGGTGGAAAGAACAATGAGGATGTGTGGCGATTGCTCATGGCCAACGTGCGGACACCGGAGGAACGATCAGGAGACTTGCAGGCTCAATTGGCAGCCAATCACATCGGCATTGAGAGGATGCAGTCGTTAACAAAGCGGTTTGGTATCTCAACACTTCTGGAAGATATGGACGCTCTGCTTCGATATAGCGAACGCATGACCGGTCAATTAATGAGCCAGTTGCCTTTGGGCTGCTATCGCTTTGAAGATGCCTTGGATAACGATGGCTTTTCGGAAGAGCCTGCGATCATTCGTGTCGCCATCACGATTGACGAGGAAGAGGCCACCGTGGATTTTTCCGGAACTGACGTTCAACGGCCCGGGAGCATCAATGCCGTCTATCCGGTCACCTTGTCGGCCGTCGCCTATGTCTTTCGGTGTGTGTTGGGTTTAGATATCCCGGCCAACAGCGGCTGCCTGCGACCCATTCGCATCATTGCGCCGGAAGGGACATTGGTGAATGCTCGTCGCCCCGCGGCGGTGGCAGCCGGGAATGTCGAAACCTCGCAGCGGATCGTGGATGTGTTATTGGGCGCCTTAGCGCAAGCCTGTCCTGGACGTATTCCGGCGGCCAGCCAGGGCACCATGAACAATATTACTATCGGTGGCTGGGATGAACGTCATGGTCGTCCCTTTGCCTATTACGAAACCATCGGTGGCGGCATGGGAGCCGGCCCCCATGCGGATGGGGTTAGCGGTCGCCACTCACACATGACCAACACGCTCAACACGCCAGTTGAAGCTTTGGAATATGCCTATCCATTCAGAATTTCACGTTATGCCTTGCGAGAAGGATCTGGTGGTAATGGACAGCATCAAGGAGGGGATGGTCTCGTGCGGGAATATGAATTTTTGCAACCTGCTGAGATCACGCTGTTAAAGGACCGGCAAGTGACCAGACCCTATGGTTTGGCGGGTGGTGAGCCAGGGCAACCAGGCCGAATTGGCCTGCAGCAAAATGGAGTTGAGCAAGACCTTCCAGGAAAATGTTCGATACCGGTGCAAAAGGACGATGTCCTCACCATCGAAACCCCAGGCGGCGGCGGATACGGAAAACCCTGAAGACGTCCCAACGGGACGTCTCTACAACCAATCCATCTTTCTTCTCTTGTCCTTTCTTGTCATCCGCGCAAGCTTTTGGCGGGGATCCATCTTTAAGGCTTTTCTATCCACCTGGCGACCAAGGTCAGGAAAAATTTGGTTCTGTTCGGTCACGTCTGCAGGGTGCTGTTAACATCCCTCCCCAAAATACCAAAAAGATTCCGGCCAACGATTTGCCGGAATGACGACAATGGGATCGAGTCGGGTTTTATAGTCATTTCAAATAACTTCCAAACGATTATTCCATTTCCCCCAGTCGTCTCCTCTCATGTCTTTTTGTATTTGTCGCCTGCTGACTGGCCTTTTGGGGGACGCTCATTAACCGGGACGGCCTTGTTTGAGATTCTATGGTTTACGTCAAGCCTTTTGTGAGCCGATCCGGGTTAAAGGTTGTGTGATACCGGTGAATGGACCAGGCAGCCCGGGCAATTTTGCGAGCGATAATGACTAACGCGGCCGTGCCACTCCAGCCTTGGGTCCGATAGGCGTCGTAGATGGGTTTCCAGGCTTTGGTTCTGACAGCAGCCATGGCGGCATTAAAGAGCAACCGGCGCAATTCAGCCGGGCCTCGTTTGGACAAGCGTCGGCGCCCGGTCTTTTGCCCCGAGTCCTTGGCCCGCGGGTCTAATCCCGTAAAGGCGACGAAGGCATCGGCATTGCGGAACGGCACCCGCTCCAAAGTATTGGTGAGGCTCAGCCCGACCAACGGGCCGACGCCGACAATCGTTTCGACGCGCAGTTGGGCGTCTCGATGCTCGCTTGACCGGGCTGCCAGTGTCGCCATGGTCGTATCGAGCTTGGCCAGCAAGGCATCCAACTTCCGGATCACCGCTTGAACGTCAGGGGTAAACCCGCTGAGGGTGCTCATCGTGAGCTTGAGCATGCCCTTGATCCGGACGATCTTGGCCCGCCGCCGAATTAACCGGTCGAGCTGGCGTTGGGTCGCCGTCGGTGGGGTGTACGGTGGCAAGCCTCGATGTTCTTGAGCCACCAAACGGGCCAACAAGATCGCATCGACCCGATCGGTTTTCGCCCGGGTCCCCATGGCCTTGGCATCATGCCGGGTCTCTCTCGGATTCAGGAGATAGACGGTGTGGCCGTGGGCATGCGCCAGGTCGGCTAGGACCTCATGATAGGAGCCGGTGGATTCGAGCCCGAGGCGACTGCCGGCGGGCAAGGACTTGAGCCACCTGCGGAGGGAAGCTCGCTGATTGCGAATCTCCTGAACCGGAAAGTATTGCTCGGCACACGCCACGACCACGGTGTCTTTGGCTACATCGACTCCGACATTCAAAACGGGTTGCATACGCGTTGCCTCCAATAGTAAAGGGTCAATGATGGGGTGGGCCACACCAACGTCAGCTTGTGTCCAAATCGGCGGTCATGCGTGATGCCGCAAGATTCTTCATCGACGTTGGGGGTGTGGATGGGAGAAGTCTCAAACGGTCTGTCCAGTAGCTGGCAGATGCGGAGCGAGGTCCCTCCACCCCCGAGCCCCCTGACCTTCTCAAAAATGAAACGAAAAGACCATACAAGCGGAGCGAGTTGGTCCGCTTTCCTCAGATTAGCGTCAGACCCATCCTAATCTGGCCAGACTGGGTGACAGTGGTTTTGGGTCCTTTTGCCGCAACAAAAGGGCCTCGGCTGCCAGGCCGAAACCCGGCCATTCACAGAAACCGCTTGGCAAGCAGAGGAAGAGTGGAACGAGGGAGGGAGCAGATACTGGTGCCAGGGAACCTAATAGGAAATTAATTGGAACAACTATAGAGGCGAGATCCTCTGGCGGGGCGGGTATGGAGTTGCGCAAATCATTTTTTATGTTAAATGGTGTCTTGGGTTCCGCCTGAGAGGTCTTCTTTCCCCCTCCTACAAAACTGGGGTGAGGGTGACTGGCTACCTTCGAAAATATTTCTTGTGAAAGGGCGGGGAAGGCATTCACAATCGGGTGTGCTCATGGTACGCTTTCTTCGATCGAATTGGAGACGATATGTCAGAATTGGATCGGGAGATTCTAGATGGCTTGTATGGAAGCCGGGGTAGAAAGAAGGCTCTGGTAACCGGTATCTAGGGAAACAAGGCTTTTTCATTCCGCGACCTTCTTTGCCATTTCATACCCACGATGAAACCCAATTCTTGAGTTTCACTTATCGATTCGAGCCGCACGTTGAGGCTCGCATTCCTTTTTTCCCAGTTGTGCGTTTATACATACCTCGTCTGAATCTTGATCGAAGGTGTTCTTGAGGTCAGGACGTAGGTTCAGGCTTTCGTGGCTTTTTGACGAGGGTTTCAGCAGATGGTTGATTGGGCCTCGACGCAGACTTATTGACTGCTGAGAGTCCGTGTTTTGGTAGCCGGGCGTCAGGGCTCACCATCCTCTGAAATCGGTCTTAAGATTGGCTGGATATTCAGCCGATGTAGTGGATCATTGAGGGATTGGGTTTTTGCGTAGTGGGACATCTTAATTACCCTTATCACAGGAGTGAATAGTGCAGACCAGTTATGTGAATTCCGGGTTAGATTACGAGGGCATTTCATCGTTGGTATGTGCTCCGCCGCTTTGCCATGATGCATCACAGGCTGATACCCGTTCCCTGACACCCAAGCTCGAAGAGTTTCTCGCCAGTCGTCCTGAGACACCGTTTTTAGCTATTGATCTTGCTCACGTCCAAAGCAAATATCTTGAGCTACAACGGGAATTTCCCCATGCCGCGATTCATTACGCGGTGAAAGCCAATCCTTCCCCCGAAATTATTCAGCTCTTAGCGGCGTTGGGTTCTCGCTTTGATATTGCGAGCCGCTATGAACTGGATTTGTGTTTATCTCTGGGCGTGTCGCCCCCTTGGTTGTCGTATGGCAATACGGTGAAAAAAGCCGTGGATATTGCCTATGCCTTTGCCTGTGGGGTTCGGATTTTTTCGTTTGATAGTGAGGCTGAGCTTGAAAAGCTGGGGAGGTATGCCCCAGGGGCCGACGTGCAATGTCGGTTGCTGAGCCAAGGGAAAAGCGCTGATTGGCCTCTTTCCAAAAAATTCGGGTGTGATCTGGAAATGGCCTATGCGTTACTCCTCAAAAGTCGCGATCTTGGCTTGAACCCCATCGGAGTCACGTTTCATGTGGGTTCTCAACAGACGGATCCTCAGCAATGGGTTGAGCCGATGCACCAAGCGGCGGAATTATACCGTCAATTGGAGAGGCAGAATCTTGAGCTGGCTTGGATCAATATTGGTGGAGGACTCCCGGCCACGTACCAAGCGGCACTTTTCCCATTTTCGTGTTACGCCCAAACCATTCAACAGGCCCTTTTGGATGCCTTTGGCCCGACCCCTCCTCAACTCATGCTTGAACCTGGGCGGTTTCTGGTGGCAGATGCCGGGGTCATTCAAAGCGAAATCGTGCTGATTGCGCATAAATCACGGGGAGATCTCCGGCGATGGGTCTATCTCGATATAGGAAAATTTGGTGGGTTGGCCGAAACCATGGATGAATGTATTAAATACCGCCTGCGTACTCACCGTTTTGGCCCGATGGGATCGGTGATCTTGGCGGGCCCCACCTGCGACAGTGCAGACGTGTTGTATGAGAAGACGCCTTATGCCTTGCCGCTGGATTTGGCTATCGGGGATCGAATTGAAATTTTAAGCACTGGCGCGTATACCAGCAGTTACGCCTCTGTGGGATTTAATGGATTTCCACCCTTGCGGACCTATTGCTTGTAGGCATGCGATTCAATGAAAGTCGTCTTATCCGTCTATGGGCACAGACAGCATTGATGACACCATAACCCACGATCCGTCTCGACGAAACTTGCCGAAATTTGAGGTGGGGGCTGTGGTGGTCACAGGCCTTGTGCACCTCTTCTTGACTCAATTCGGGGCGAAGGGGCTGTCAGTTTTCTTCGCATCCGTCTTCTGGCTTGGGTATATCAGATGGCGGGTTCGAGGGGATGCGCGCCTGTGGGTGCAGTGGGGTTTTCATGGGAAGAATTTGTGGCCCACCTTCGCCTGGCCCACTGGGATCTTTGTGGTCGGGGTGAGCGCGATGGCTTGGTATGGACTGGTGAATGGTCGTGTTCTTTGGCAAGGCCACCTTGTGTTGTTACTGCTGCTCTATCCACTTTGGGGAATCCTCCAACAATTTTTAGTACAAGCCCTCGGTGTGGCCAATCTCATGACGTTGTTTCCCAGGCAAGGGGTGAAGGTGGCGTTGCCGGTCGGCGTGCTTCTATTTTCACTAGTGCATTATCCAGATGGGTGGTTGTTGATGTTAGGCACGGGTGTTATGGCCTGTTTCTTTATCCGGGGTTAGCTCTGTTAAGTCTTTATGGAATTTTTGACAAGTCACGGACTGCACCGGTATCTGCGCTACTTACGAAGGCGGCGTAGGTTTTCAAGGCGACGCTAACTTTTCGGGGACGTGGTTTAACCGGCTTCCAGCCTTGCTGGTCTTGTTGTGCGCGGCGAGCTTGTAAGATGGCGTTGTCTACCAGGACGTTTATGCTTCGATTGGGAATGTCGATCGTGATGCGATCTCCATTCTGTACTAATCCGATTGCACCCCCTGCTGCGGCTTCGGGTGAAATATGACCGATTGAGAGACCAGAGGTTCCTCCGGAAAATCTCCCGTCAGTCAGGAGCGCACAGGCTTTGCCCAATCCTTTGGATTTAATGTACGACGTGGGATAGAGCATTTCCTGCATGCCAGGTCCTCCTCGCGGTCCTTCATAACGAACAATGATGACATCTCCCTCTTTCACTTTTCCCTCGAGGATATTGGCGACGGCCTCTTCTTGAGATTCGGTGATGTGGGCTGGACCGGTGAAGACTAAGATGGATTCGTCCACGCCAGCCGTTTTCACCACACAGCCGTTTTCCGCGATGTTGCCTTTCAATACAGCCAATCCTCCTTCGCGACTAAATGCATGTTCGACAGAATGAATGCATCCTTTCTCTCGATCGGTATCCAGCGTGGGCCAGCGGGTGGCTTGGCTAAAGGCTTCTTGTGTGGGAATACCGGCTGGCCCGGCTAGAAAAAATTTAGCCACGTCGGCATCGGGGTTGCGCATGATATCCCATCTGTCTAAAGCAGCTTTGAGGGTTGGGCTATGCACTGTGGGCAGTGAGGTATGCAGGACGCCGGCTCGATCTAATTCTCCGAGAATACCCATAATGCCTCCGGCACGATGCACGTCTTCAATATGATATTGTGGAGTATTAGGAGCCACTTTGCAGAGTTGTGGAATTTGTCGTGACAAGCGGTCGATATCATCCATGGTAAAGTCGACTTCGGCTTCATGGGCAATAGCCAACAGATGGAGGATGGTATTGGTGGATCCTCCCATGGCGATATCAAGGGCGACACAATTCTCAAAGGCCTGTTTGGTGCCGATGCTGCGCGGTAAGATACTCTGATCATCCTTGTTGTAGTAGCGATGGGCTAAGTCGACAATTAAGGACCCCGCTTCTTCGAACAAGCGTTTTCGATCTGCATGGGTTGCCACGATTGTCCCATTCCCTGGAAGGGCGAGTCCCAGGGCTTCAGCAAGGCAATTCATGGAGTTGGCGGTAAACATGCCGGAGCAGGAACCGCAGGTCGGACACGCACTGCGTTCGTACTCTGCCACTTTTTCGTCAGAGGCTTTGTCGTCCACAGCAATGACCATGGCATCGACCAAGTCGAGGCGGTGGTCAGCTAACGCTGTTTTTCCAGCTTCCATAGGGCCGCCCGTGACGAACACAACGGGAATGTTGATGCGCATGGCGGCCATGAGCATGCCCGGTGTGATCTTATCGCAATTGGAAATGCACACGATGGCGTCCGCGCAGTGGGCATTCACCATATATTCCACGGAGTCTGCAATCAGGTCTCGAGAAGGGAGGCTATAGAGCATGCCATCGTGCCCCATCGCAATCCCATCATCCACCGCAATAGTGTTGAAT
This sequence comes from Nitrospirota bacterium, assembly GCA_029879555.1. Lineage (GTDB taxonomy): Bacteria > Nitrospirota > Nitrospiria > Nitrospirales > UBA8639 > Nitrospira_E. The sequence continues at coordinate 7,216 of JAOUQB010000061.1, forward strand.
TCTTTAGCCACCCCGCCGGCTTTTTCAATCTCACGGGCCACAAGCTGCCCCATATCTTTCAGGTGGACATGACCTGGGACAAACTGTGTAAAGGAATTGGCCACCGCAATGATTGGTTTGGTGAAATCGTCATCTTTCATGCCGGTCGCACGCCACAATGCGCGAGCCCCCGCCATATTCCGGCCACTCGTTGATGTATGAGAGCGATAAGTCGGCATGGGTGTTCTTTCCTCTATAAGAATGAATGATCGAGATGGTACAGAAAATAACCCTAGCAGATCCCTGGTGTCGGACGGTAGCACCTTTGGAGGAACTCTGTTCCCTCATGAAGTCTCACCCTGAGTAGCGTTCTGATTGCGATGTTAACCAATCCCAACTCAAATCGAATGCGTGCGTGGCTGGAATTCGGAGCAGTCTTTTTAACAGGGCTGCTTTTTTGGGGATTCGTGCATGTGGGGGCCAAGGGACTGTTTATTGCGGTGGCTAGCGTCAGTTGGATGAGCTATATCGTATGGCGGGTTCGGTCGGATTCAAGTCTGTTGGAGAAATGGGGTTTCCACGCAAAGAATCTCTTGCCTGCCTTTGTGTGGCCAACGGTGATTTTTGTGATTGGCGTCGTCCTCATGGCGGGGTATGGGATGGCTCATGGTCGAATTCTTTGGCCAAGCCATCTTTTCGTGTTGCTGATGCTCTATCCGGCATGGGGTATTCTTCAGCAATTTCTTGTGCAAGCGTTGGGTGTGGCCAATCTTGTAGCACTCTTTCCAGGTCAAGGTCGGATGGTCGCAATGCCGGTGGGAGTCCTTCTGTTTTCTTTGGTGCATTATCCGGATGGGTGGGTGTTGATGGTGGCGACGGGCGTCATGGCCTGTTTCTTTATCCCCTGCTATCTCCGTGATCGCAATCTTTGGCCGTTGGGTTTGTATCACGGGTGGCTCGGCACCTTCTTTTATCTATGGGTGCTTGGGAAAGATCCATGGATTGAGGTTTTTGGAAAATAACATTCTTTCTTCCTCTCACTTGACCCCAGGGCAAAGGGGAGAGTAGAAAAACGAGAGAATATTATTCGTTTGAAAAGGGAGATGTGTTGATATGGAAAATAATCCGCTCATTATTTCTGATGAAGAACGTAAAGCCCTTCTCTATGAACGGTTCCGGGATGTGTGTTTGGTGGAGAAGGAAGTGTGGACCGAGATTTATATGCCGCGTCAAGTCGAGAAGGGCATGGTGCTCACCAATCAGCATGAGTGTTTTGAGGTGATCATTGATGATCCTGCCATCGAAGATGCGTTGGAAGCGAATATTCCTTTAGGCGCGAAGTCCCTCGGTGCGGCCATTGCGGAATATAAAGACCACATTTCGTTTCGGAAAAAATAGAAGAGATCGCTGTTCGCATTCTTCCTGTACTGCCAGAAGCTCTCGTCAAGCATGAGGCGAAAGGGGAGTCAAACTCTCGGCAGTTCACGTCTGATTGTTCACCTTTTGGGGGATCTTCATGAAGATTTTTCAGCAGTGGACCCGGATAATGACCGTCTTGAGTCTGCTCATATGGGCAGGTTGTGCCAATATGACGTCGCCAGAAACCTCTGACATTCATTCCAGGTCCATTCCAGTTTCGCTCCCCGAGCGCATTGAGGATTTGGCGGGAGCTTGGAAATATAAGGATGCGGCCGGTGAGGGAATCATCCTCTTGAATACGGAAGGGAACGGGGCCTATGAGTGGGAAGGGGGACGATTCGAGACCCTCTCCTTAGAGAACGGAACGTGGACGGGTGTCTGGATTCAAGAAGGGAATGATCGTGAAGGGGGGTTCACGTTGACGTTTTCTGACAGTTCCTCAGTTGCCGAAGGTGAGTGGTGGTACACGCGTATTGGAAAAGACGCCGATCCTCTCCAGCCTGGCGGAACATTTAGGATGAGCCGGTCCTCTGCTGTTCAGGTTTCGAAATGATCGAACCCAAGTCTTTCTCTGGTTTTTCGTCAATCCGACTTAATGCATGACAGGGTTTTGCGCTGGTGGGGTGGGGGATGCGGGCGGAACAACTTTATTCCCGCTATTTGTTGGAACGGGTTGCGTGAGCCCGGCTTCGAGCGCTTCTTCAATTGTTGCCACAAAAATCAGCGATAATTCGTTTCGTACCGCTTCCGGGACATCTGGAAGATCTTTCTCGTTGGCCTTTGGCAGCATGATGCGGCGCAATCCTATGCGATGCGCGGCGAGGAGTTTTTCTTTGATGCCGCCGACGGGTAACACAAGTCCACTTAGGCTAATTTCCCCCGTCATGGCTGTATCTTTACGAACGGGAATTCGTAACAACAGCGAGGCCATGGCACAGGCCATGGTCACGCCGGCGGAAGGTCCATCTTTGGGAATCGCGCCTTCCGGCACATGAATGTGCATC
>JAOUQB010000510.1 GCA_029879555.1 Nitrospirota bacterium
GCTCTGTTTCGCTTTCCCACCCGTGGGGCCAGCGGGACGAATACCGAGATAGACCTTTTGTTCAGAATTTCTGACCTTTGGAATGTTCCCCTTCGACGAAAGGTGGCAGAAGTCGATGCGCTCCGGGTTACTCAGCGAGTCATTCAAGAAGTCCTGGCAACCGCCGCCAAGGCGCGTGACGCGTATGATGACGTACTCCTTCAAGAAGCGATGCACAACTTTGTGACCGGTAACGTCAACTTGTTCCAAACGACGGTGGAAGAGTTGAAAGTCAGATATCACGCTGGATTGGTAAATGATCTGGATATCTATCTCGCAGAAAACGTGTTATTTGAGGGTCAAGTAGAGCTCGCGAGAATTGCCTCGAATCGCACCACGGCATGGGCCAGATTAGAAGAAGTTCTTGGCCTTGATCCCTTCAACATAGCTCACTTCAACATTAACGGGGATCTTGAAGACATGCCGATCCGGACCCTCTCACCCGAGCAGGGTTGGGCTTTTGCGAAGCAGCATCGGATTGACTTACAACTCATGCGGCTTCAAATGACGCAGACCCAGCGACTTCTTGATTTACAGAAAGCCCGTATATTTGGCGATGTGGGGGTCGGTGGAAACTACACCCGAGAACTAGATAGCGTTCGGAGTGCGGGGCCTTTCCTGGTCCTGCAAATACCGATCTTTGATCAAAATCAAGCTGGCATTGCTCGAGCGGAATTCCAACTGCGACAGGCGCAGAAACAACTAGAGGCGAACGAACTGACAGCGAAGCAAGAGATTCAACGCTTGCTTGGTGAATTGAAGTTTCATGAGACGCATGTGAATTTATTTCGGGATAACATGTTGGTCGCTCAACAGAATGCCTTGTCCTATGTGGAGCGATTTTATGCCACGATGCAGTTGAATAGTATATTCCTTATCGAAGCTCGTCGTCGCATTCTCAGTACTCAACGTGGGTATTTCCAAGCCTTACGCGCATATCGACAGACCGAGTCGATGCTTCAACTCGCCTTAGGTGGAAAACTTCCAAAGCAATCGAAGGGAGAAGAATAGGCTGGATCTTTTCCTTTTTGTGGTTGCTAGACTTTTACCGAGAGAAATGGTCATAGAGGGTTCGATGGGCAGCAGAGCTGCTGATATTGAATCAGTGGGCCGGCATGAAAAAAAATTCCGGTCAAGGCATTGCGTCAGTGCCCGAAACCATAAAACCTATTATAGGACTTGATTCGGGTTGGTGGCTGGAAGAGGTTAGATGAAATTATCTCCATGCGATTTTACTAACAGTGACAGATCAGAGCGCGCTTTGAAGGTCTGCTTTCGGCCGAGACTGTGTGAAACTCGGAATTCTCTGGATTCAGGGGGTGCTTCACCCCTTGCTTATACAGAGATCGTAGAATACAGGCGATCCTCGGAGGCAAAATTTTTAGATCCAAATTTTATACGGAGTTTTCACACAGCCTGGGTCGGCAACCGACATGATTGTCTTCGGCCAGAATCGGACAACCGAACAAAAGCTCTTTAACGCCTAACTAATTGCATTACCAGGCCGTCACCAACTGGCTGTGCACGGCCTCAATGTCGTCTTAAAATAAGCTACCATGTAACACTTCGCTTTAGTCGGTAATATTTTCACGGTTATTGGCAAAAGAATGAGAAAAACGAGTACATTATAGCTAACATCGGATACTTGCATATGAATGGTTGTCGAAAAATCATTCATTGAGCCATTCATAAAGGAACGTCACAAATGAAGAAAATGACTATTATCCTTAGCCTATTAGTGTTAGGCGTGCTGGTAGCCGTCCTGAGTTTCGCGAAGCCTGGCATGTTCATGAGTGATCAAGAACAACGGCTAATCGAAGCCGTCGCCCAAAATGATCTGGCTACCGTCCGTGGATTGGTCAAGGCAGGCACCAATATCAACGCTCAGGATGCCCGAGGACGTACAGCGTTACTTACGGCCGTTGAAGGCCATCATCTGGAAAGTGCCAAGGTATTACTAGAAGCAGGTGCAGACGTGAATCTCTTGGATGACAAACTGGATAGTCCGTTGTTATTAGCTGGAGCGGAAGGCACGGTAGAAATCATGAAGCTGATCCTGCAAGCCAAGCCAGACTTTACCTTGTATAATCGCTTTGGTGGGACATCGCTCGTTCCCGCTGCTGAGCGGGGGCATGTGGATATGGTCAAATTGTTAGTAACCACAAAGGTTGATATCGATCATGTGAACCATCTTGGCTGGACCGCCTTATTAGAAGCCATTGTATTGAGTAATGGCGGACCGCATCATCAGGAGATTGTGAAAGTTCTCGTGGATGCCGGAGCGGATGTGAATATTGCCGATAAGAACGGAGTCACGCCCTTACAGCATGCACGAAAAAAAGGGTTTCAAGAGATTGTGAAGATATTAGAATTTGCCGGAGCCAAATAACCAGAGAGGAACACTGAAATATCGAATATATTGGTATACCCCCTCATCATCATTTTTACGAACAAG
>JAOUQB010000511.1 GCA_029879555.1 Nitrospirota bacterium
GAGTCATTCCCGATATTTGTTTTCGGGAATCCATCTTGATGGGGTTTCAGATGGGCCCTGGTTACCGACCTGCGGATATGCCGGAAAAATGGTCGAGTCCTCCAGAATCCAGCTCATTGCCTAATAGTAAATGAAGGAAAGATGATTGGTGCGATAGGACTATTTTCCCCTTAGGATAGAGGGGGAGGGGAACTCGACGCGCGGTTTTCGAGCCATTTGGAATATCCAAGAGTACTGACATAATAAGTCAATACGCATGCCTGCCCCCATATACGGAGTCCTTTGCGCGGCTCTAACGTTCAGGCAACGGTAACATAACCAGGAGGTTATGCAGCCTGGTGCGCGGAGCATATCCGTACACGCCCACCAAACGTTCTAGCGTCTTACTTATGGATGAATCGGGAGGATGCGCACGCGCGCAGATTTTTCGTCCACGCTGATCAGCGCGCCTTTGTTGAGGGACTCAGCATGTTCCACGAGAATGGAAATAACCATTTTGTCAAGGGCACGAGGCATGATGTCTTGCGTCCTAACTTGGAGTACGCTTGGTCCAGTTGAGCGGGTAAGTGCAAGCAAAGTCCCAAAGTCGAGATCATGGGTCAAGACCGCATATCCCTGATTTTGTGCCCACTGCAGGATGACTGAATCTTTCTCACACGGATCGCCGATTTCAGACCAGTGAACAGCGCCCAACCCATGCAATTTGAAGACACTGACCCATTGTGGCGATAGGTTCATGTCAATAAGCACCTTCATGGTGCACTGAGAGGAACTTCTACTTCTTCAGCCCGCCACGCGGCATAGGATAACGCCGCCTGAATGTCTTCTTTCTCAAGGTAGGGATAGGCTTGGAGGATGTCATCTACTCCGTGCCCCGATGCCAGGAGCCCGACCACGGTGCCCACTGTCACACGTAAGCCACGGATGCATGGCCGTCCTCCCATCACCTCGGGATCATGAGTTATTCGGGAAAGCAGATCCATATTGCATACTCCTTATGAAATTGTTGCCGACCGCGAATATTTTGTACTGATTGTATCAGTTGTGCTGCCGATTGTCCTGAATAGCCAGCATGATGGTTGCTGTCGGCGCGTGAATCGTTTCACGAGTAGGAACGGGATCAGATGGGGAGACCATGGGCTGGCCACATCGGGCAACGGCCCATTCTGGCGTCATGGGGAATAGGAATTATAAACGGCTTTTTTGTCTGGCTGAGAAAGTACCCAAAAATTCGTGAACGGATCAATCCTCGGACTTCGCTGGTCGACAAGTGAGGGTTTTTCTTACGAGTGGTGTCTAATCGATCCCTTTGTCTCGGATCGGGCTGGCCTGGCGCTGTATGGTAGGGAGTGGGCTAAGGAACTGGACAAAGGGAGCGCGTCGGTTCCAGGAACTCAACCGAAAGCCGGTGGGGGAGATTAGGCTGTTTGCATGAACGCGTCGGGGCGGACCGGGTTGAGATGAATATACCGAATCAGTTCCAAGCAATAGTGGTCGACATCTACGAGGATTGTTTTGTAGCACACTTGAAATACGTGGCCACTCCAGGTTTGTTGTGTATTGATCCAGCCGGTGTCGCGGAAGGACAGGTTTTGCATAATCGGACTCAATGGCGTGTCCTGTACCTGAATGACGAAATGGATATACTTGGGCATACAGCAAAAACCATAAACCCGCTGCCCATAGCGCTCAATGCCTTGTTGGAGTAACAACAAATGAGACCGGTCCGCCTCATCGAAGAACATTTCCTGCCCCCCAGTTCCCTCGGACCATCACATGATAGACACTTCCGGATACATGAAGGCTTGGTTTTCTGGCCATGAACCAAGAGTAAGAGATCGTCTCGATTAAGGCAATAGCGCAGGCCTGTCCCTAGCACTAACGGTAAGTGAAGGACAGATGACTGGTGGGATAGGACTATTTCTCCCTTATGACAGAGGAAGGCGGGGAACTCGATGCGCGGTTTTCGAGCCATTCGGAACCTCCAAGAATCCTGACATAATACGTCAATACGCATACCTGACCCCACACATAATAATAGTGTTGACAGCAACAATTGGAATCCGTAAACGTGGTTCTCCTAAGTTTTTCTTAGGAAGTTGGTGTGTTTTATGGGAATTGAAATTATTCGTAAAGCAGTGTCTAGGGCTACATTGGGAGAAATGGCCAGGCAACAATTCGGCGATATGGTCAAGGCTGTCGTGGATGTGGAGCAGGGGATTATGGCGCTTTTGGCGGCGAACTCCATCCTGACGAAGAAGCGATTCTCTTAGATCAGGGGTCCTTACAGGGAAATCTGTGGGAGATCAATTTGTATCCGGAATAGACAGATGAGCAATAGATCGAGTTTGATTCGATGATTAATGTCTGTCCCTCGAGTGGAAATCGTTCTCGAAATGTGGAAAATGAGGAAATTCGAAAAGCTGTCATCAAGATTGTTCAGCAATGAGTTGAGGGCTAATCATGTCCAAGCAACATACGGGATT
>JAOUQB010000062.1 GCA_029879555.1 Nitrospirota bacterium
AAGATTCTTTGGGTCATTTCACGGAACCCCAAGATCCAGTCACTCCTCCTCCGGCTTCACCACCTAGTAGGCTTTCCCGATTTGGTCGCAAAACTCCACAGGAATCTGCGACCCAAATTTTTCGCAATGTTCTTCGCCGAGATACTGATTCGGACGCAGGTCCCAGTACGCTCATTATTCGAACGGCCTTAAAGGAAGCCTTTCACCAACGTTCCCGGCGATATGTGATCTTTTTGAGCGCCATTGGTCTGGTTGCGATATTTTTCGGGGGAGTGGCGTGGATTCAATACCTTAAAGTCGAGGGCATGAAAGAAACGGCCTCTGAATTATTCTTTTCAATGAAATCGATGCAACTGGGATTATCCCAATTGGAAAATTTAGTCGTGGCCCAGCTTTCACCCGATAAATTGCAAGAAATCTTGGCACGACGAGAGCAATTGCAAGCGATGGAAGAGAAGTATGAGCAGTTTTTAGAAAAAATTGGGGTGTATTCTTCGTCTACAAGCAAAGAAGATCGAGTTATTATGCGAATGGCCCGATTATTTGGCGAATGTGAAATCGGGATGCCCCCTGATTTTGTCCGGAAAGTCAAATCGTATATCAATAAATGGAAAACGACGGATCGATTGCCCAATTCCATTAAACTTGCAGAGAGTCGTGGGTATGGCCAGAAGGTTTCAAGAATTATGCTGGCCAATCATATGCCTCCCCAATTTTTCTATTTGGGACTTCAAGAGAGCAATTTCAATATTCGAGCGGTTGGCCCACCTACGCGTTTTGGCATTGCCAAAGGTCCTTGGCAATTTATTCCTTCCACGGCCAGTGAATATGGTCTTCAAAATGGCCCGCTTGTGGCCTATGAGAAATATGACCCTCGAGATGAGCGCCATCATTTTGACAAAGCGACTCAGGCTGCGGCCAAATATTTAAAACATATCTATAGTACCGAGGCCCAAGCGTCTGGTCTGTTGGTCATGGCTTCCTACAATTGGGGCCAAACCCGTGTGCGCAAACTCATTCGCCAATTGCCTGAGAACCCGCGTGAGCGAAATTTTTGGGAATTGCTCAAACGTTTTACGATTCCCCAAGAAACCTATGATTATGTTTTTTATATATTTTCTGCCGCAGTGATTGGGGAAAATCCAGCTCTCTTTGGATTTTCGTTTCAGAATCCATTGGATGATGTGGAAAGCAACGCTGATTCTTGAGAGGAAGGCAGGTCTTAGCACTCAGTCAACACAATACGCGGCTGCATTTTCGTCCCCTTGCATGGGTTATTGGCTTCTCCGTAATCCGTGTGGAGCTTCAATCCCATATTTTTTCATTTTGTAATAAATCGTTCCTCGGCTAACCTTTAACACTTCTGCGGCTTTTGTGGTGTCCCATTGATGTTGAGTGAGGACCTGCAGGAGCGCTTGTTTGCCCAGTGTTTCCAATGGGGCCTCATCGCTCTCGGTTTCAGGGGTGATCCAGGAAGCCATATCTTCTAAGAGCGTGGCTTTCTCAATGATCGGTGCTTGGGGTGCCCGAATCATGGCGCTGTAAATGGTATTTTCTAGTTGCCGAACATTCCCTGGCCAAGCCGCACTGGTCAGGAGTTCTAGGGCCTCGTCAGCGATAAGAGGTTGTTGGGGCAGGTCCATATCCGTTGAAAGTTTTTGAATGAAATGTGTGACCAATTGTGGAATGTCATCTTTTCGTTCACGGAGAGGAGGTAATTCTACCTGGACGACACGCAACCGAAAATAGAGATCCGGTCGAAATTCTTTTTGCTTGATGGCCTGCTCCAAATCACGGTTGGTGGCCGCCACAATCCGCACATCGATGGGGAATTCCTTTGCACTGCCAATTCGCATAATCGTTTTGTTTTGTAAAAATCGGAGGACCTTCGCTTGTGCGCTTAAACTGAGTTCGCCAATTTCATCGAGAAAAATGGTCCCTCCCGCGGCTTCTTCAATTTTGCCTTTTTTGGTATGTTGGGCGCTGGTAAAGGCCCCTTTTTCGTAGCCGAATAACTCACTTTCAATCAAATCTATTGGAATGGCTGCACAATTCACCGGAATATACACCTGCTGATTTCTGGAGCTCACTTCATGAATCGCTCTGGCGACCAGTTCTTTTCCTGTTCCATGTTCTCCTCGGATCAATATGGTGGCTCGACTGTTCCCGACATTTTGTATCAGTTGATACAATTTGAGCATCGGTGGAGATTCCCCAATTAATCCAGAAAAATGTGCGGTCAATGCCCGGTCAGTTTGCGAACGATTTTCACCGGGTTTCTTTATCGTTTCAGGATGTAGCGGGGAGGGGATCGTCATGGTCTCGTCATCCCCGACATTCGCCAGCTGAATTTCAAATGGATAAATGGTAATTCGACATACCGAGGGTAAGAGCATTTCGCCTTCAACGCGATGATTATCCACTAATACCCCGTTCCGACTTTTATCAAATAGGGTGTGGCCATCACCTTTTTTTTCAATAATGGCTTCTAGCCGTGATACATGAGGATTGGCTAATACCAGGTCATTATCTTCACTTCGTCCAATGGTGATGCGCGTTTTTGAAAAAATGGTTTTGTGAACTACCGCTGATCCCAAAAGAGTTTTTAATTCAATCATACGGTTACCACTCAATCTTTCCCCATTCTCCGTTTTTTTGGGGAATGGTTATGGTTGTTTCCCTAATAATGAAGTTCGGGGTGATGCTTTCCCCTTTCTGGTTAATCAGCTTATCAATGAACACTTTGGCAATAGCTTGTGTCTCAGAGGTGGAGATGATCTTTGTATGGGTCTCAATGGTTCGATAATTTTTGAACATCAGATCAAGATTGCGTCTTCGCGATTCACTCATTGCCGTCGTCAGAGTCAAATGCAAAAGATCGCGTCTTTCATAGGCCGCCGAAAAGTCATCTAAGATCTTTTTGAGAGCCTCCATGGTTTGAACCATTTGATTGTTTTGATCGGCCTCTGCTCGGCGCTTCTGTTCTTCCTGGGCTAGAGTTTGTTGGCGCTGCGCTTTTTCGGCCGCCAGCCGTTCGTGCTCAGCTCGTTGGGCGGCTTCTTTTTGTTTGGCCTCTTGAGCAGCCTTGGCCAAGCGAGCAGATTCAGCGGCTTTAGCTCGGCGTTTCTGTTCTTCTTGAGCCAGGGCTTGTTGGCGCTGTGCTTCTTCGGCCGCCAGGCGCAGCTGTTCGGCTTCTTTCTGGCGAGCTGCTTCAGTGGCCTTTTGAATTTTTTGTTTCTTCTCCTCCTCAGCAAGGCGCAGGGCTTTTTCCCGTTGCACCTCTGTATTCTCTGTAATCATGGATTTCGTTGTCAGAATGAGAGCCTGAATTGTGAGTGATTGGGTTTGGAGTGCGTCCCAGGAGTCCGGCGGAAATGTCGTGAGGCTATTCGTGCTTTCCTTAAGGATGGCATCAAGTTTCTTAAAATCGGATTTTTGTGAGGAATCCAATTGAGGTTCTGAAAACTCTTGAAAGTCGGTCGTTTTTGTTTGAAGCGCTTGCCGTAATTTCTGTTGTCGGCTGGTTTCCCGGCTAAATACCGTTTGGGCCTTTTCCTGGATGGTTCGAAGATTTTCTTTGAGTGCGCTAAGTTTTTCATCACTATTGGGATCTATGGTTAGATTATTTTGAATCGGTTTGATTTCAGACTGTATTGTTGTCAGATGCGTAGTGAATTCTTGAGTCGCTGCTTCAAAAGATTTGACCATATCTTTAATTTCTCGGTCCAAAGCCTGGATCTCGGTTTTAAGGTTGGCAAATCGTGTGGTTGTGGTAGAGGTTGGAGTGGTTGGCTTCGGTGGTTTGGCCGGGGTGCTCTTCTTAGCCTGAATGATTTGTTTGGCTTGGTTGACGCGATCTTCTAGCCTGGCGAGTTGTGTCTGCAAGTCTTGTTGATGCGTGGCAAATGCAGTTTCAGACAGGCGTTGGGTTTTTTCTAAACCGCTAATTTTTTCCTCTAATTGTTCGTCCTGCTCTGGTGAGAGTCCCTCTTTTCTGAGTGTTTCTCCGTGTTTTCGAGAAACCGTGACAACCTCTTTACTGGCCGTCAAGGATTGAGTATGGGCCTCCACAAAGGTGTTTTGGTTGTTGCGTAATTCGGCGACTTCTTTCTGTGTCTTGCCAAGCCAATCCTGGGCCTTAGAATAGGGAGCTGGAATTTTTGTGTTTTCTATGTTTTCTTGCCAGGTGTGAAGGGTTGAAGAAAGTGACTGAAAGTCTTGGTCCATCTGACTTTGGGTCTTTGTGATGGTTTGAGTGGCTTGTTCCATGTTGGCCATGGCTGTTGAAAATGCCTCGTGTGGGACAGCTAGCGTTGGCGAATTGTGGTCTTTTTCGACCTGAGGTGGTTGACCTTCTTGTACAGGCCATTGGGAAATAATCAGGACGGCCAATATGGAAATGGTTAGAATGCCAATGGCACTGAGTAATACTGTTCGAGTGTGGGATGGAGCCGGAGTGTCTGGGGGAGGGGGAGGAGGAGATGTTCCTTGATGTTCCGTTTGCGGTGGAGGACTGGCAGGCCCGGCAGGCCCGGGTGCCACGTTGGTCGTTTGAGTGGAAGCAAGAGGCTGATCTTTAGTAGCCACTTGAGTTACGGATTCTTTATTTGTGGGAAAAGGGATCTCTGGTGAGAATATTGCTGTTTCCTCTGAATCAGGGTCAGAAGGAGTGAAGGTAAAATTTTCCGATTTCGTGATCGCTAGAATTTCATTGATATCGGTCAAGCGATCTTCAACACGTTGTTGAGTCATTTTTCTAATGAGATTTTGAATTTCTACAGGAATAGTTGAAGGAAACGTTAATGCTGGATTTTCTGCCCCAAAGGCTAATTTGGCAACGAGAGTTTGAGCAGGAATCCCCTTATAGGGCGTTTGCCCAGTTACAAGTTCGTACAGAAGAATTCCAGCAGAATAGAGGTCTGTATGAGGACCGACCGCTTCGGCTCTCGCCTGTTCCGGCGCCATGTATTCTGGCGTTCCCATGACCGTCCCATCCACCGTCAGCGACGATTCACTAAATGCTGCCGCAATTCCAAAATCGGTTATTTTTACCTTCCCCTGTTGGTCAACTAAAATATTGGCCGGTTTAATATCGCGATGAATAATGCCCATATAATGGGCATAAGCCAATCCTTGAATGATTTGCGTGACCAGGAAAAGCCCCTCCTGGAGTGGAAGGGGACCACGATTACGAATGATTTGCTTGAGATCTTCACCTGGGAAGTATTCCATGACAATGCAATGGCTACTCTCTTCTTCTTCCACCGACCATATTCGAATAATATTACTGTGATCCAATTTGGCCATGGCCCAAGCCTCTCGTAAGAACCGTTGGGCAAAGGCGGGCTCTCCACTATATTGAGGGTGCAACATTTTAATGGCCACGTCGCGGCCAAGTTTGGTGTCGGTAGCCAGATAGATGGTTCCCATCCCGCCACAGGCAATTTCACGTTTTACTTGATACTTGTTTGAGAAGAATTTCTCGTTCATTTTCAATGAGAAATGTACATTTTTTTCCCTGGCGGGAAGTATAACTAAACCGTAGAAGAAAACAAGTAACCGGAGGTAATTATGAAAAGTTCTGGGGAAGAATATGTGGGACAACGCTATCAGCCTGGCCAGGTTGATAGCGTGTAAACACGTGGATCGAAGAAAGGAGATTTTGGAAGGAAGAGAGACCTGATTAGGTTTCTAGGTAAAGACGGAGGGTGTTTTCCTGTCCGAGGGTGACATGGCCAGTTTTGCATTCTCCACTGAGCGAGCAGGTTCGTTTGATGGCGAGGACGACGGCGGGGCTTTCATCGGAACGGTAAATCACATCTTCTATGCGAATTTCTACTGCCTTTTCTTGGTCTTCCTGGTCTAAATACTCCGCATTATTCATGAACAACCCCTGGTTAAAAAAGAGAATTGGGTCAACTCTTACAGGTGAGAATAACCAAGAATTGTGCCATCTCCTGTTTCACAGAATCGGGCCAAAATCCCTCATAAATCGAACAATTTGATTATGGGGCTCCGGTAAGAAAAATCCACTCGGCAAGGTCTACCGCCTACCCGGGAAAAATTGATGCTGACCGTTTGGAAACGGGAAATGATCGTGTTAGGACTGCCCGGATGAACCTTGCGTCGACTTTTGTCCTGTGAATAGGCCGGGGAAATCGGGGAGGGCTGGGAGAAGAATTGGCAGAAGTGATATTAAGGTAATAAATGAATTTTTGAATTCTTGTTGGGTAAAAAAGAAAAAAAGCAGGACCGTTCCAAAAATAAAAAGAAATGGCCATTTCAATTGTCCCCAAGTATCTTGATTCGACTGCTTCTCCCACTGGGACAATTGGAAATTTGTGCCTAGCTGCAACACGCATTGCCGAAAACTCGCATTCATGAGTTGAAGATCTGGAGTGAGTCGAATCAAGCCTTTCTGCGATAACGACGTGAGGTCAGGATGATCAGCATGCACATAGCCATCAACGGCAATATGATGCAGCGTTAATTGTTCGGACAGTGAACACGATTGCCAAAGGGCTTGATAGTAGGGCCAGGCAATGTGAAGAAATTGTTCGGTCATTTGACTGGGAGTCCAGGTCGCCCATTCTTGATAGGTCCGGATCCATCTTCCCACCCGTTCCAGATGAAGGGTGGGCAGGGATTCTTGAATGAGGCAGGACTTGACGAGGAGGGTGGGGCCTCCGCTTCCTGGCAATTCCGGTTGCGGGTGAAGCCATTCCTGCAGTAACGCCTCCATTCGGCTTGGCGTAAAATGAATAAACCCGAATGATCCCAGAAGATCAATCCAATAGGCCTGGCTGGCGTCTGAAGACTGTTCAGACTGGCTGAGCCATTGAGATCTCGTCCATTCCAATGGATCTTTGCTCGAAAGAATACACACCTTCAGATCACGAGCCAGAAGACGTTCGAGGAGGATCCCTTTTTCTTTTCGGTGAGAAAGGTCTTCCCATTGGTATTCAAAATGATCAAGAAGCACAGCGGTGGCCTGCTCCGGTAAGGAGGTGATCAGGTTCTCCACCCAATGGGCGTTCCCATAGCTTGTCTGAATGTCCAAAATCTGACAATCCGCACGCAGGGTATAGGCCAGTTGACTCTTTCCAGAGCCAGCCGGCCCCAATACGAGTAAATGGCGCAATGACAAGACCGTCGGTGAATGGGGAACGACGCCTCTTTCGTGACTCCGCAGAAAGAAGGAGGGGAACGCATATATTTTCCGGATCATGTAGCGAAGGAGCATATAGCCAATGCCCATCAAGAGGGCACTGATCAAGAGTATGGCTGGCAGCCTGGCTAAAAGATTCCATGGAAAAAGTGGGAGCCACAGAGAAAGAAAGAGTGGACCAAACGCTGGCGTAGCTTCTGTCCCTTGAGGAAAATCCTGGAGGCGTAATGCGATCCGTTGCTTCCCTTGAGAAATATGCTGTGTCCACTGCGCCGTGGCATCGGAGGACGGTGTATGCAGAAACCCCCAGCTCTCCTTATTCATGGGGTTTTGCAAAGAACTTTTTCGGATCAATTGATGGAATCGATTGAATCCTGATGTGCTGATGACTTCCTCCGGATTCCAGGATTTCGAATCAAAGGAGAGGCACGTCGACAAGGGAACTGATGAAAAAATACTGTGCAACGTCTGGTGGAGTTCTGGCATCGCCTCCCCATGACCTTGTGGGGAACAGGCCAAGGATTTCAACATGGGTGTCGATTCCCCGTTAATTGGGCAACCGGTTATCAAGCACGTCTGTGGAGTGGTGTGCCATTGAAGGTCCTGGACCGTCTCGCCCGAGGCCTTGGTTAACCACGGACCGTGTGTCTGTTGAACGAGTGTTTGAGCAAACCCCCAGAGATGATGTTGGGCGAATAATCGCATTTCTTGATCATGGGCGATTTTAAAGAACACCACGGCTGGGAATACCCCTAGGACAAGAAAGGTGGTGAAGGCAAACTTGCTGAAATTTCCAATTAATTGAGAGGTGTGAAGGAGGGCCCAAGGGTCACTAGGCTGTCCGGCATCCCCTGCGCGAGGAATGACATGGCCTTTCCATAAGACTCGCACCACCATCCACATCGCCAAAAATGGAAGCCCTGCGAGCATCAAGCGGAAGGGCAGCCCCATCTCATCCTGCCAATCCATTCCGACGATGGCGGTGACGCCCAACAGAAAGAGAAAGAGGAGTAAGAGACTAAGCCACACGTAGGTTCGGCTCAGCCATTGCTTGGGCCAGGTCCAACGAATGCGTTGACCGCATTCATCAACACGATAGATCAGATTTAATCCTTTGATCCACAGCAATAACGCCAGGATGTATACGGTGAATAAGGACAAGGAAAAGAGCAGAACTTCAAAATTGGTGGTGCGGAACGCCTCCTTGCTTTCGAAGACCACAAGTGTCCAAGGAAGCCCTGAAAGGGGTTTTATGGCAAAGCGATGTCCAACGCCCCAGTAGTCGCCCTCGATCGCACCTTCTGCGCGGGCATGGATGAGTGCGGCCAATTCTGGATTATTATCGGTCTCTTCCAGAAAATTCTCACGGAGCATGCGTCGCCCATTAGAGTGGAAGAGGGCTAATCCGGTCTGATCCTCAATAACGGCATAACCGGTCCCCGGTGGGAGGACTGGATCGGCAAGAAGAGAGAAATCTTCCGATTGAATCGCGGCTACCCACGGGAGGGCGTGTGGATGGGTATCGGACACAACCTGATGTGGCAGGGACACGACCAAGCTTCGGGTACTGGATTCCAAAGAAATCAGTGGTTGGACATAAAATTCTAACCAACGATTATTGATCAAGCGTCGATGGAGGTTTTTATGACTGGCTTGGACCTTGGTGACATAGTCCCGTTGCCGCAAGTCATGCGTGCCTCGAACATACGGGGTGGCGGCCTGCGTCCAGGTCTCTCGGAGAATGCCCTCGGTATCCACCCAGAAGGCAACGGAGAAATTGGGATAACAGAATGGCAACGCTTTGTCTTGAGAATCTTTGCAGGGGTCAGGAAGGTTGACACGAGCCAGCCAGGCCTTCGAGCCCGGCTCTGTCGGAAAACGCGCTCGATCATTCAACTCGTGAAATTGCTGATTGTATCGATCGAGTTGCCACACCATGCGATCGAGTTGCGCATGAAATCCTTCGGCCATTGAATCCGTTGTCGCAGTAAGGCGCACATGAAAGTCGTCGACCGATTGCCGGTAAAATCCCAAATCCAAAAAAAACAGGGTCCCGACCCCTGCACCTAGAAGATTAGCAATTAAGAGACTGCCCACACTGAAACGAGTTAATCGTTCACGAGGGTTCATCATGAGCAAGCTAAAAATGGGCAGGGCTAAAAACGCGCTAATAAACACAAAGAGGCAAAACAAGAGCACGGTAAAGGGGATGGCCAGATACTGTTCCTGAAACGTCGAGCTGGGAAGGATGCCGCAAATGATCCAGGGGGTATTGGGGCTGAGATCCTGCCCCTGGGGCATAAGGGTGATGGAAGGAAAGGCCACGGCCTGCATGAAGACTTCATACGTGTTTCCACCCACTGTCGCTTGAAAATGCAAGGGCATGGTGGTTTTCATCACCTGA
>JAOUQB010000513.1 GCA_029879555.1 Nitrospirota bacterium
GACGGCATCGTGAATCATGGTCAAGGTTTTCAAGCCAAGAAAATCAAATTTGACCAACCCGACTTTTTCCAAGTCGGTCATCGTGTATTGGGTGACGACTTCGTCGTTGCTGGTCTTATAGAGTGGCACATGCTCCATGAGCGGTTTTTGCGAGATGACCACTCCGGCGGCATGGGTCGAGGCATGGCGGGCTAAGCCTTCTAATGCCATGGCCGTATCCATGAGCTCTTTCATGCCAGGTTCCCCATCCACTAATTCTTGGAGTCGAGGTTCCTGCTTGAGGGCGTCTTTCAGTGTGATGTTGAGTTGCGTGGGAACAAGTTTGGCCACCTTGTCGACATCGGCATAGGGGAAATCCATGACCCGCCCGACATCCCGAATAGCGGCTTTGGCGCCGAGCGTCCCAAAGGTAATAATTTGACAGACATGCGCTTCACCATATTTCTCAATGACATAATTGATCACTTCTCCACGTCGATCCATGCAAAAGTCCATATCAATATCCGGCATGCTGACCCGTTCAGGATTCAAGAACCGTTCAAAGAGTAGGTTGTACACCAATGGATCTAAATCCGTAATGCGGAGAGCGTAGGCGACTAAACTTCCTGCGGCCGAACCGCGTCCGGGGCCCACGGGAATTTTCCGAGATCGCGCAAAATTAATAATGTCCCAGACGACCAGGAAATAGCCGGCATAGCCCATGGCATTTAAGACCGAGAGTTCAGTGGTCAAACGATGCTGATAGGCCTCCAATGGAATCGAGGTCGGACGTTCGCGCAAACGTTCACGAAGGCCTTGTTCGGAAAGGTGTAGGAGATAGGAGTCATGTGTTTGGCCCTCGGGTACATGATAGTCCGGGAGGTACGTGGCTCCGAATTCAAGGGACAGGTCGCATTGCTCGGCGACCTGTGTCGTATTCAAGGCAGCTCGAGGAAATTCGGCAAACTCCGCGACCATTTCTTCCATCGATTTTACGTACAATTGATCCGTATCGAATTTCATGCGGTTGGGATCTTTGAGCGTTTTGCCTGTTTGCAAACACAACATAATTTCATGAGGTCGGGCATCTCGTTTGGTAAGGTAATGGCAATCATTGGTGCCCACTAACGGGATCTCCAATTTCTTATGGATCTCCATAAGGCCACGATTGGCGATGTGTTGCTGTTCCAGGCCATTGGCCTGGACTTCAAGAAAGTAATGATCTTTGCCAAAAATGGTCCGGTATTCGTCAGCGACACGCATGGCGCTTTCGAGATCTTGTTGCCCGATTAATTGAGGGATTTCCCCGCTCAAGCATCCTGAAAGCGCAATGAGCCCTTCGTGATGTTCCTGTAAGAGTTCCTTATCCATTCGGGGTTTGTAATAAAACCCCTCCAGGTAGGCTTTACTGGAGAGTTTGATGAGGTTGTGGTAGCCCACTTGATTGGTCGCGAGCAAAATCAGATGATAGTACTCTGTATGCGCGGTGTGCCCGGATTTTTGGCTGCGGCTACCAGGGGCCATATAGGCTTCACACCCAATAATGGGTTTAATGCCATGATGCTTCCCTTTTTGATAGAAATCAATCGCACCAAACAGGTTGCCATGGTCGGTCATCGCGACAGCAGGCATGCCATGCTCTTTTACTTGTTGAAAAAGTGGAGTGAGTTGGTTGGCCCCATCAAGGAGGCTATATTGGGTATGAAGGTGGAGATGAACGAATTCTGAACGCACCGGAAATATCCTTGAAAAAAATTCTAGTGAGCACGTGAAATGAAGTCAAATCGTCTCAAAGTTTTTAACGTCTGGTTCATTCGGGAAGGACGTGATAATCGTGACGTATTTTTTCAGTCTACGATACAGATATCCCTCATAATAGTCGAACGTCATCCCAAGAAAATGGGTATAACAATGTGGATAAATAGCGGAAAGGCTTCTGGCACTCAAGAGAGACAACGGATTTAGCACTTTGCTCATTTTCTGAGCATGGTAGGAAGCGAAAGCCAGACTACTAGCGGTAGGGTCAAGAATACCATTCAATGAAAAACACCTACTGATTTCTTGTCATGAACATGGAAAAATTTTTGGCAGGAAGAATGAACGTCCTATGGCTAAGAGTTTGTTGACTTTTATGGAAGGGAGAGAGCCATGATTTTAACGACAACACCCAATATTGAAGGACATCGCATTACAGAATATTTAGGAGTGGTTACTGGGGAAGCGGTTCTTGGTACGAATTTTTTTCGTGATTTTTTTGCGAAGGTTCGGGATGTTGTTGGTGGGCGATCCGGAGCCTATGAAAAAGAATTGGCCCGTGCGCGAGAAACCGCCTTTCGAGAAATTCAAGAAGAGGCCTTAGAGGTTGGGGCGAATGCGATCGTGGGAATTGACCTGGATTACGAAGTGATGGGGGAGAACGGGAGTATGCTCATGGTCAGTATCAGTGGAACCGCCGTGACGATCACCTAAGTGGGAACGTTGAAAAAATCCGCCA
>JAOUQB010000512.1 GCA_029879555.1 Nitrospirota bacterium
TCCGTTGAGCCAGCGAAACCAGGTGAAAATGGGCCGTGGAGTTTGTGCCCCGTTCGAGCTGGGTCGCAAGATTACAATGTGCATTTTATTAAGTTGCCGATTGAATTGTCGGCTGCCGAAGGTGATGAACCCGCGATTGTCGACCCTAACGGATTGCTCTATGTCGTGCACGATGAAGAGGAAGAAGTTCGGGCCAACAATGACAAGAAATTTCCTTTGGTCGTGCGAGCCAATGTCTACGATTGCATTGACTGGACGCTCACCAGTGAATGGCTGGATGATGATATCACCAACTTCCAATCGTCCAAGATCAACACGCATTTCCATTTCTTTCAATTTGACAATCAAGCGTCCGACGGGGTGATCTCAGGATTCTCGTATGAGCAATCCATGCGCCCGTTTACGCAATTTGAAAAGCCAACCAAAAAAGGGTTGCCGATTCCCATGAATGCCAAGGTCACCAAGGCATCAAAAAAGGGAGATCGAACAATCCAGGTTTCGAATGCGAAGCAATATCATGTCGGTATTCCAATCCTAATTGGCGCGGATAATGTGACAGGGCAAGAAATTCGTCGAATCGTGGCCATTGGAGGAAGTGCTAGTTCATCAGCGTCTGCTTCAGGTGCGTCCAGTTATACGGTCGCTCCTGGCGATACCTTAGGGAAGATCGCCCAATCTCTTGGAACATCTGTCAGTGCTTTGCAGGATTTAAATGGGTTACAGAATAAAGACCTCATAATGGTTGGACAAAAGTTGAAAGTCCCAGGATCGGATGCTGGTGATTCCGCGCCTGCTCCATCTGGAGGCAATACCCTCACGTTTGATCAGCCATTGAAAAATGATCATCCTGTCGGGGACATTCTGACTGTGGAATATGTGCGTCAACGGTTTTGGGTGGATGCGGATGTAGGGAGTGTTTTCTGGCATGACCATGCCTTTGGTGGAACCACGTGGCCTCATGGTGCCGTCGGGACGATGATTGCTGAACCATTCAATTCCACATGGCATGATCCTAAAACTGGAGAGCCCATTCGTACAGGCCCGGTTGCCGATATTCATGCCATAGAACGGGTTGGACATGATGTCGCAGGGAGTTTCCGAGAACTCATGGTCCACGTCATGGATACGGTGCCGCATACGGTGAATGTGGTGACGGCAGGAAATCCTCCTGGCCAACCGATTGATGTGGCATTGGAAGCTGGGCGGACGGTGTCGTTCATCATGCCTCCAAATGAAAAAATTAAAATGACTCCCATGCCATTTCTGAATGGGGGTACGCATACGACAGGAGGAGCGTTGAATTTCCGGGCAGAGCCCTTTGCCCAACGCTTGAATAACAACCCTGAACCATCACAAATATTCAGCAGTACGGTTCACGGTGATCCGAGTACGGCCATGTTACGGGCCTATCTTGGTGATGCCATCGTGTTTCGTTTGATTGATGTCACCATGAATGAAAGTAACGTGTTTACGGTTTCAGGGCATACTTTCTGGACTGAACGGTATGCACAAGAAGCCAACCGCAAAAATTCAATTCATGTTGGAATTGCGGAACGTTATGATTTAGTGGTTCCAGAAGCCGGTGGGCCTCGCCACCAACCTGGTGATTACATGTTCTTCAATGGACGCAGCTCCAAGTTCTCAGAAGGAGCCTGGGGTATTATTCGGGTGTTAGATAAAGAAATTGATGACCTCAAGCCTTTGCCAACAAAGGCATACGG
This sequence comes from Nitrospirota bacterium, assembly GCA_029879555.1. GTDB lineage: Bacteria > Nitrospirota > Nitrospiria > Nitrospirales > UBA8639 > Nitrospira_E. The sequence goes on from JAOUQB010000512.1 coordinate 1,722, forward strand.
GAAGGACGGAATGCCGGAGAAATTGCCGGTGTGTCCAAGTGATGCTCCCGTGAAGAGTTTTAATGTTGTGGCGATGGATCATCCTGGCATGAGCTTTAATACGAACGCCGAGGAATCTATCGAAGTCGACTTCGAACGAACGATCGAACTGCGAAATCCTGAAGCCAAGATTTATGTGTTAGAGGATGAAGTGCAGAAGGTATCGGGAGAATTCCAACCCATGCCGTTAACCATTCGGGCGAATGTGGGTGATTGTCTCAAAATCAATCTGACGAATAAACTCAAAGAAGGCCGGGCGTCTTTTTCGGCCTTTAGTTTAGTGTTCGATCCTACCGATTCCCAAGGTGTCAACCTAGGGAATAACCCAGGTGACCAGACCGTGGCCCCTGGAGAATCCCGAACCTATACTTACTATGCGGATCCCTTCAATGGGGAAACCCAGTCGTTGGTATGGGATTTTGGCAATGCGGCCATGAATCCTCGGAATGGATTATTTGGGGGAATAGTGATTGGACCAAAAGGGTCAACCTATCGTGATCCAAATACAGGCGAAGATATTTCTCTGAAAAATAGCTGGAAGGCCGATGTGATTATTGATCATACGATCGAAGGGTATGAAGGCCGAGCCAATTATCGAGATGTGGCCTTGTATTTCCAGGACGAAGACAACATTATCGGAACCAGCTTTATGCCCTATGTGCAAAATGTGGCTGGTTTGCTGGGTGTGAATTATCGCGCCGAACCCTATCTCT
>JAOUQB010000063.1 GCA_029879555.1 Nitrospirota bacterium
TGCCTAGATGACCAAATTGGAAACAGGTGGGATGAAAGATTTCAGCGAAAATTTCCAATGATTCGACGAGGCGAGGCCCCGGTCGGTTGAAGAACTGATTTCCGTCAGTCAAATAGACCTGTCCATTGTGTGCGGCCTTCAATGTGAGCCACGCAGGATTCTGAGTCAGGATGTTCATTTCTTCTTCAATGCGAGGTATGGAAAAACCACAGGGCATCAAGACGAGCATGTCGGGATTGGCGTTAGCTAACGCTTCCCAGGTGATCCATGGCGCATGGGCTCCTGGTTCTCCAAAAACCGAGTGCCCTCCAGCAAGTTGCACAAGTTCAGGAACCCAATTGCCGGCTGCCATGAGGGGCTCCATCCATTCGATGCAGGCCACCGAAGGTTGGAGGCTTTGGTTCTTGGCCTGATCCGCAATGGTGGAGATGCGCGTGTGGTAATTGTCGAGAAGTTCCCGGCCTTTTTGTTCTTTGCCTAGCCCTCGGGCCACACGAAGCAGATCATCCCACACTCCTTGCAAATTGGTAGCGTGAAGCGAAATGACTGTTGGCTGAATCTTCAGGGACTCCTTAAGAGCCTTTTCGACGTCTGTGAAGCTTACCGCGCAAACATCACATTGTGTCTGTGTCACAATGATATCCGGTTGCAACGATTGAAGGATTTCCGTCTCTACCCGGTACACGGACAAGGCATCTTGTAATATTCCGGACACGCGCTCATGAATCTCTTGGCTGGTGCCGTCGACTGAGATGTTTGGAGCCGTACAAATGGGAAGGTCACGAATGCCTGGGGGAAAATCACATTCATGTGATCGGCCTTTGAGCTGCTCTTGGGTGCCAAGAGCACAGATCATTTCCGTGCCGCTCGGTATTAAAGACACAATGGTAGGCATAGCAAAAATTTTATGACCGGCTGAGGTTGACGAGTTGTTCCAGGCGACTCATCCTACTGACCCTGGTAGAACCTAAGCAATATGGAGGGAAAATGAGGAGGACTAGGATATAGAACAAAAATGTAATCTATGATAGAACAGCTCATAGAAAAGGGGAACCGAGATTCCTAGGTGGGTAGAGAGTGATCTAGAACAAGGAGGTTACCATGGCAGCAAAAGCGTACATATTAATGAAAGTTAAAGCTGGGAAAGCACAGGACGTGTTGGCGACGTTGAAGGCGTTTGCTGAAGTGGAGCAGGCGCATGCCTGTTTTGGTCAGCCGGATATCTTTGGATTGGTGAATGCGCCGGATGATCGGGCGTTGTCAAATCTCATCATGACCAAAATTCACACGATTCCCGGCGTCGAAGAAACCGACACGCACATCGTCGTCCAGGAATAGTTTTTTGAAAATGTTCAACGAGAGAAAGATCCCTGGAAGTGATTAATACGATTCTAGCTGGAGATGAGGAATTTTCCGGAAGTCTTTGAGGTTTCGTGAAATTAACAGCTCATCGTTGATTAGGGCGTGGGTTCCAATCAAAAGATCCATCGTGCCAATGGGCGTTCCTAGGTTTTGGAGTTGAGCGAGTACCTTTCCGTAAATTTTGGCTAAGCGGTCGTCTGGGTAGACAACCTCACAATGTTGGCAAAGAGCCTGGATCTGCTCCCGTTCATTTTTGGAAGCCGATAGGGAAAGGCCAGCCTCCAATTCGCATATCACGAAAAGGCTTAGGCGCACAGGGGTAGAACCGAGTTGCTCCAATTTGAGATGTGCCGGACCTTGGGTCTTTCGTTTCTCTTCTCGAAGAAGATCAATGACGAACGACGTGTCAAGAAAGCTCATAGGCGAGGGGCTTTCGCCGAATCCTTTCGCCGGCGAGCCACTTGTTCATCAAGGCGGTCTAGGGTGTCGTCTCGAACCTTCAGCGTAGAGAGCACGTGTAACAGGTCTTTCGCCGTGGCTTTACCCTTGAGGGTTTCTTTGATGACAGCCGAAAATGATTGACCTTCCCGCTTCCGGTTGGCCAGAAGAGTATAAGCTTCCAGGTCAATTGTAATAGTTTTTACAGCCATGCACTTATCATACACTTAGATGAAATATTTCTCAAATTCTCGTCTCTCTCTGTTTTGGGGGGACGAATTTATGGATGGGTACATAAAGAAGGCCGGCTCATATGAGCCGGCCTTGTCTATTCTCAGTGGAATCTTGGCTGTTGTAGGCTAACCTAGAAAAGCCCTGACGCATGGCCGGAGTTGGCCATGAAAAACAGCATGGGGATGGAGAGCATCGTATTCGTCCGTGAGGCTAACAATGCGGTCCGCCCGGCCTTGGCTTTTTCCTCAGGTGTGGCTTCTTTCATGCCGAGCACCTTTTTCTGATTGGGCCAAATGATTCCCCAGACGTTCAGTAACATGATGGTGCCGAGCCAGGCGCCCATGCCGATGACAGCATCTGGGCCTTGTAACAAGAAGGCACTGCCCATTCGATGTTGATTCATGAGCAAGGCGGCTCCGAAGACCCAGGTAGCCAGAGCTCCCCATCGAAACCACCAGAGGGCGTTGGGGACGAGATGCTTGAAGGCCTCAGCCTTGGTCTCCGGTGTGACAACTTTGAGAAATGGTACTTGGATGAAATTAAAATAATAGAGAATTCCGATCCAGGTGATGCCCGCGAGGAAATGTCCCCACGCTAATACACTTTCCATAATGTGTCCTCGTATGTGTTAGGTGATTAAAGAATTCTTCAGTGGTTCTGCGTGATCACACCAGCATTTTGACCAGGCCATAGAGGACCACAGTCAACACAAAGCCGGCAGTGATGGTGCCAGAGATCGTATCGAGCGGATTGCCCATTGTTATGTCTCCTTTATTGTTTGTGGAATTGAGAAGCGGTTTGTGTCATGTGGCCTACGGGAGGTAGTCCGCATTCTTCTGAGGCGATAGCGTAACGTAGACGGCTGTCGTTGTTCAAGGCAACGAAGAAAGGACTTAATAACCTATTCGGTCGGCTTGGTTTTTCCTCCCTTTGGGGAAGCTGGAGCAGGTAGGCAGAACCGCCATAATTTCTTGGCCCAGTTCCCGGCATAGTCTACGCCGATTCGTGGGAGTGCCTGGATCTGTTTTCGTGAAACGGGCAAGCCCTGCTCTTCGATCCAAAGGGTTTTTCCGTATGTCGTATCCAGCCCGTTGTGGGTGCGGTCCACTTCGAGGTATCGGCAGACCCGACCCGGGCCGTCGATGCGAGTGGGAAACGTTGGAGGATCGTTGTTTTCCAAGACTTCCAACCCACGGATCAGAATAGCCGCAGGATAGTCTTCTCGTTCAGTCACAATATTGAGACAGTGGTACATCCCATAAATGAGATAGACATACGTGAATCCGGCTGGGCCGAACATGATTTCCGTCCGTTTCGTTCGGCCTTTGGAAGCATGGCAGGCTTTATCCTTCGGTCCGACATACGCTTCCACATCGACTATTTTGCTCTGTATGAGATTGTCGGAGGTTTGCGTCATCAACACCTTCCCCAACAAATCTTTCGCGACCTTCAACGTCGGTCGAGCATAAAACTCCCGTGGTAAAGGATTGTAATGGTTCCGAATTTTCCCCTCCTTTGTAAGAAATGCGGCAGTCTCAGGTGGAGGTGCTTTTCGAATTTTATCACGAATGTCCTTGTTTAATTTTCCCCTCCTTTGTAAGGAGGGGCTAGGGGAGGTAGAGTCCGAGGCCAATCGTAGGGAGAGATCTTCCAAAACCCCATCAAGATTATTAAAGACCTCATCATTTGTGTATCGTACAATTCTGATGCCTAAGGATCGTAAATACCTCTCCCGTTCCGCATCTTTGGTTTGTTGCCTGTTGCCGGCGTGCACGTCCCCATCAACCTCTATCGCCACATTTCTCTCCGGGCAAAAGAAATCCACAATATAGGATTCAATGCCATGTTGCCGACGGAATTTCAGTTCGTGGATTTGATTGCTCCGAAGTTTCGCCCATAGTAATTGTTCCGCTCGAGTTTGATTGGATCGGAGTCGTCGTTTAAGCGGAAGAAGTTTCGGATTTCCTTTTTTGGTAGGCATAGTGCAAAACTCTACCCCACCTTCACCTCCCCTTACAAAGGGGAGGAAAAGATCAGAGAACCCTGGGCGTTATGCCAGGAGTCAGGTGGTTGTCGGGTGCGCTCTGTGGACCGTTACCTTAGTCGGTTGAGCCCTCTTTTTGAGTCCAGCCCCTTTGCAAAGGAGAGGAAAAGATCAGGAAAATTTAAGAGCTGGTGGGGCATGTGGAAAGGTTTCATTTGAGATCAGAATTTCCCCCCTCCTTTGTAAGGAGGGGCTAGGGGAGGTAGACATGTCAGGTGCCTATCCAGCCATCAAGTTTTTTGCTGGGACCTTATCGTTATGGCAATCTGATGACTCTACCCCACCGAACTACTTGTTCCCTCTTCGGGCCCAAGCCCCTTACAAAGGGGAGGAAAATCAAGGACTGAGATGCTCGTAGGGAGGCAGGGTGGTGAGGCGGCCGTCATCTGTGGGGCCGCCGACGGTGAAGTGGTAGAGGGATTGCCATTTAGTCTGAGGGAAAAAGCCAAGCACGCGATGTACGGGATCGTCAAAGAAGCAACCGATGCCCGTGGAACGAATCCCTGCTGCTTCTGCTTCCAGGTAGAGCACTTGGCCAATGAGTCCGGTTTCCCAGAACAAGCGCTTGTAAAACCACGGGCCAAATGTTTCTAAACTTGCATCAAACTCCGCGACCATGCCAAGGGCAAAGGCGCTGTCTTTCGCAATTTCCTGCCCGCAACTGAGCTGCATAGCCAAATTTTTCGCATCGCCTTCTTCTAGGAGGTAGAGTGGGAGCTGAGGAGGGCAATTGTCCGGGGTTGCCCACACGAATTGCTCATGCATGCCGGCTTGAAAATCTTTCACCGGTCGTCCCTGGGGATTCCGATTCAACCAATACATGCCAGATGGGAGGCCGTCGATCCGATGCACAAAGAGAGCAAGGTGAACGGTTGGTTCCCAGGGTAGGGTATCCCAGGGCATGGGTCGCTCGGGAACCGGCAACTCGCTCTTCGGCATGGTCCGCAGCAACATCGTGTAGAATCGATCTACAGAAAGGCTGGTGTGGCCATCAAACGATACGGCGCTTCGCCGTTGGTGAATGATGTGGCCAGCCAGTGGTTTGTTCTCTTTGCCTTCCTGCCGCTCTTGAATGGCGGGAGAAGACAAGAATGCCAGGACCTCGGATTCTTGTGTGGATTTCCACGACGCCTCTGCGACTTCATCAATAATGTCCCAATGAACGGGAACATCTTTACTCAGACGGTTGGCCTCTCCCTTCCATTCCCCCGATAACAACAGTTCGTCGGTTGGCTTCTCGAAGGCCAGCTTAATGTCGAAAGGCGTGTCATGGTCTCTCGGCCAGACGGCAGCCAAGAGTTCGGGATATTCGCCTTCTGATGGATGAAAGTCTTGCTTGCGATGCAGTCCCAGAACCTGTTCAATCGTCTCGTCGGAGGTGTGAGAGAGAATGATCATATTCCAACCTAACGTGGCGGCAGCGATTCGCATGGAGCCAATGGCATGGCCGGTATCATGTTGGCAATAGCGAAAAGCCCGCTCCCCATATTTCCAAGCCTCTCGCCAATGGATAGATGAGAGTCCCACTAAAAATCCTTGGTTTGGAATACCTTGAAGAAGCTGTTGAGCGGTTTCAGGAGAGACCTCCCAGCGATGCTCCAGCCCATGTTCTTTCGGAGCATAGTGATACAAGCCCGGATTCAGCGCGAGTTCCTGGTGAGGGCCAATAAACAAGTAGCCTTCAGTCGGATGAAGATTGCCGCTCGAGGGATTGCTGCGCAACGCCCAGCGGGTGCCGTTGTATTCTTTCCAGGCCGTTAAGGATAAGGCATATTCAAAAAATCGAGATAAGGTACGAAGGGTCACGGGTTGGGAAGGAATGGACGCGGCCTGAAATAAGGCTTCGTAAGCGGGGGACCGGGGTTCCTCTTCAAGGGTTAACAACGGTAAAGAAAGGAGGGGTGCCTCGTGAAATCGACGAAAAGGATCGGGTTGATTCGCCCAATCCAAATAGCCGAGCGATTTGGCAAATCGATTGAATTCATGCTTGGTCTGTTCATGATAACGTTTCACGCGATCGAGCGTACTGCTTTCCTTTGAAGACGTGGCTCTAGAATCCATGCTGTGCAGTGTAACATTTGATTGGCTTGAGGCGTACACCGGCTGAGAAGTCATAAAACGAGATGTGAGCCCTTTGAGAATCTGTTTGGCGAATTTAGAGAATCTTCACTTTCTTTCCCCCAGAAAACATCACAACGTTCCCAATAAAGGTCATGCGATGTTCATTGATCGTGATGCCGCACCCATCGGGGCAGGCAAAAATGGGGTATGTGGTGATTTGGCTGTACTGAAGGATGGCTTTGTTGGTTTTAGGGCTAGAGGTGTAGTGGGGGTAGAACTCAAAACGGACGAGGCCCAGAGATCGGAGATTTTTTAACTTCACGTCATTGTCATCCGGGTGCGGAAGCGGTGGACCGGCTGTTCCAATAGTGGGGGTGAGAATAATCGCTCCGGCACTGAGCCCTGCGAGAACGCCTCCCTGCTCGACAAACTGTTTCAATTGAGGAATCAATCCGCTTTTTCTCAGGTGGTATAAGAAGTAAAACGTATTGCCTCCCGCCAGATAAATCACATCACTCCTAAGGGCTTTCTTGAGATCATTCTGTGTGAAGGGGACATCCACCGGAAGGCAGTGAAAGCGCGTAAATCCGACTTTCTGGTACCGGCTGATCGCTTTCTTAAAAAAGAAGTCAGACCCGTCATGGCAAAAGGGAATGTAGGTCATGGAGGCGTTTCGTTTCGCGTTCACTAATTGAAAGAGGGTCTGGTGGATCAGACGATTAGAAGGTTCCTGCCCACCTGAATACAACACGACTTTCATAACACTCCCCGTCTATAAGTTTTTCTGAGATTATATATCAATAAAGATCCTAAGGTTATTTAACTAATGTCACCAAATATCCGATTCCTAAGTCTATGAAACCTAGGAAGAAGCCTCAACGGGTTCCTGTGCGGCCAGGGAATCCAGGTGCACCGCAGTATGACCGTTTTCGTCTGATCAATGGGAACCATGATTTTCAGAAAGCCGTCCCGGATGGGGCCGTGGACTACTCCGTGCGTCTACGGCCAGGGGGAACGTTGGCCTATTTCAACTACGACCTCGCGAAGGAGATGGGTTTAATCCCCGATGATCACCCTCAGAAAATGAATCGCATACTTGCTCAAACAGTTCTGGATACGTTCGGCATTCAAATCATCAATGAATATGATCTGCTTCATCGCACCCCCATTTCCAAAAAACAGATGAAGCCAAACACGTACATGGCGACCCGGTATCTTCAATCGCAGCACCCGGACAGAACTGGACGCACCTCCGGAGATGGGCGAAGTATCTGGAACGGACAGATTTCCTATCGGGGAACAACGTGGGATATATCGAGTTGCGGGACAGGGGCGACGTGCCTCAGTCCGGCGACGGCCATCCACAAGAAGTTTTTTAAGACCGGGGACCCTTCCGTATCCTATGGCTGCGGGTATTCAGACTTGGAGGATGGGATGGCCGCCGCCCTGTTAAGTGAAATTTTTTACAGAAATGGCATCGCGACGGAAAGAACCTTGGCGGTGCTTGAATATCCCAAAGGATTCTCCGTGAATGTCCGAACGGGAACGAACTTGTTGCGCCCATCACATCTCTTTCGCTACCTCAAGCAGGGAGATCGTGCAGGCCTTCGGTCGGCGGTGGACTATTTCATTGATCGACAAGTTGCCAATGGGCATTGGCCCAAACAGGGCTCTCGAAATAAAGACTATGCCTATCTGCCAGCATACATCGCCACGCGTTTTGCGCAGGCGACAGCCCGGTTCGAATCGGACTATCTCTTTGTCTGGTTAGATTGGGACGGGGACAATATTTTGATGGATGGCGGGATTATCGACTATGGGTCCGTGAGGCAGTTTGGCCTGTATCACCACGAGTACCGATTTGACGACACGGACCGATGGTCCACGACCATCCCCGAACAAAAACGGAAAGCCCGATATATTGTTCAAACATTCATTCAAATCAGTGATTTCCTCCTACGTGGCAAGAAAAACCCGATTCAAACCTATACCCGCCATGAATTGCTGGCGATGTTCGATCGGGAGTTTGAACAACAGCTGAATCGGCATCTGCTCTATAAAATCGGATTTCACGAATCGCATCGAGAATACCTGCTCAAAGAACACCAGGATCTGATTAAAAAATTTAAAAGGGTGTTTAGTTACTTTGAAAAGGCGAAATCACACAGAGGTCCCCATAAGGTCCTAGATGGGCGTACCTGGGATGCCATTTATTGTATGCGGGATATATTGCGAGAACTCCCTGTTCATCTGCTTGGGAAAGAAATGGTCATGCCCCCTGAACTTTTTATGGAAACCATAGCGTCAAGTTATGCCAGCAAACGGGACAAAACGTTACATGAAGCGAAGGTTAGAAAAATCCAGGAATTTCAAAAACGATATTGGGCATTAGTCCAACAGACGGCCAAAAGATTCAAAACCACTGAACGAAAAATTTTGCTCGAACTCGGGATGAGATCAGCCATTCTTAACCAGTATGATCGAATCACCGGCAATTCGATTCTCGAGGTGACGGCAAAAGTGCTGAGGGAGCGAAAACGGCTCTCGTTCGACGACATGCACAAAGTGATCCAGGACTTTATTCATTATCAAAAAATGCGCCCCGATCCAGATTCGAAACCCGACATGACAAACCTGAACTCCGTAGAGCAACGACGGTCCCTAGAAGTGATGCACAAGATTATTGGCTTAGTTCGAGAGAACCGAGAAAGCCTCTAATCCTTTCCAGAAGCCGAAAATCTGATCACTCTAGAGATAGCGTTGTGGCTCTGCTAGACGAAGCCGCCAAGAGCTAGGGTGGGGCTGACCAGGACACCGCAGAGTAAAACTCAGATGCCGCATCATTCAAGAACTGCTCCTCTTGTACGACGAATTCAGCGCTTGGTTCGAATTCTTCTTTATCACATCCTAGGTACGGTATTAGGTATCCTGCCGTTCCTAGGAGTCTATGTGATTTTTGTCTACGTCTTAGGAGTTGATTTCCAGAGCGGTCATAAGGGGTTCAAGGCCTTGATGGTTTTTATCATCTCGGTGGGATTACTGTGGTGGTGGATTCATCGGCTTATTCACAATCCAACCTTTATGAAATTTAGTCAATGGTTAGAAAAGTGAACGAGCAATAAGGCAAATCCTGCCACGCCACCTATCTGCGGGGCAGATCTCCCAAGTTCATCCTTTTATCATTTCGTTTAGGGCCTAGGGTCGGGTCTTACATTGCCGCATTGCGCATCTCCCTTCTCACCCTTTCTTGGTATTTAATTTTCTGGTTTTGATTTTTGAGGTTCGACGGACAAGACGTGGTTCCTGGTAGGCTGTTTAGTCGTCATCGTTTCTATAG
>JAOUQB010000064.1 GCA_029879555.1 Nitrospirota bacterium
GACCAACAATCAGGATATTCCCTTTTTGCAATTCCACATCCCCGGTTTCATTGGCGGCCACACGCTTATAGTGGTTATAGACCGCCACGGACAGCACACGTTTGGCATGATCTTGTCCGATAATATACTGGTTCAAATGTTGATGAATGTCGAAAGGTTTGCAGAGCTTGGTCGAAATATCTTGGCGCGACTCCTGCCAATCTTCGGAAATAATCTCATTACACAGCCCGACACATTCATCGCAAATATAGACCGTGGGACCAGCAATGAGTTTTCGAACCTGGTCTCGACTCTTTCCGCAGAAAGAGCAACGAAGATTGGCATCGGATTTAGCTTGTCGCGCCATATGAAGAACCCTCCTCTACGCTTTCGCCGGTGTGCTTACTCTTTGTCCTTCCCCTTCTGGTCAGACTTGGCCTCATCCTTATGGGCTGTTTGGGGGCTGCGGGTAATGACTTCATCTATTAAGCCATACGCCTTGGCTTCCTCGGCAGACATAAAATAATCCCGTTCAGTATCGCGCGCAATCTTCTCTAATGGCTGCCCGGTATGGTGAGCCATGATCTGGTTCAATTTCTCACGAATTTTCAGGATCTCCCGGGCATGAATATCGATTTCCGTGGCCTGACCTTGAAAGCCACCCAACGGTTGATGAATCATGACACGAGCATTCGGTAATGCAAACCGCTTTCCGGTGGCTCCTGCCGTGAGCAACAAGGCCCCCATACTGGCTGCTTGCCCCAAACAAATCGTACTAATCGGCGATTTCACGTATTGCATGGTGTCATAAATCCCCATTCCCGCCGTCACACTCCCTCCCGGAGAATTGACGTAGACATGAATGTCCTTTTCCGGATCTTCGGCTTCCAAAAATAGGAGCTGGGCAATGATGACATTCGCAAACATATCATCAATCGGCGCCCCGACAAATATGATCCGATCCTTGAGAAGGCGCGAATAAATATCATATGACCGTTCACCACGATTCGTTTGTTCGATGACCATCGGAATGAGCATTCCCTGGGACCTCCTCGTTGTAAATAATACAGATATCGGTTATGGCGTTGACGAACTGTGGTCGTCGTTAAGCAAGCCGTTCACTTACCCTTGAATGACCGCATTTTGATAGACAAACTGCAAGGCCTTTTCGGCTTTCATCCGCTCCCGGAATTCCTCTTGAGCCCCCGCGCCACCGGCTTCCACCATCCGCTGAATTTCCGGCACCGGCAATTTTAACTGTGTGGCAAGCTTCACAATCTCGTCTTGAACCTCCTCATCAGAAATTTGGAGCCCTTCCTTTTGAGAAATCGCATCCAAGATCAAACTGAGCTTAACCCGCCGTTTGGCCTCTGGTTGCTCTTCCTGTTGAAGGCGCTTGGCTTCCTCCTGAAGACGAAGAGGTTCCTCTAAATCATCTTCTCGGTGAGCATGGCGATGTTCTTTCATAAGTTTTTGCCGAACCAAGGTTTGCAATTCTCGCTCGATCAGCACCTCTGGAATATCAAAGTGATGCATTTGCAAGAGGCGCTCGATCACTTGATCTTTATAGCCTTCCTCCAAATCCTGCTTCAGGATGTTTTCAAGTTGCGTGGTAATGGCCGTTTTTAAAGCGTCCAAGGAATCATAGTCACCACAATCTTTGGCGAATTCATCATCCAGATCGGGTAATTTCTGTTCTTTCACAGCATCGATGGTGACTTTTAAGACCATGGTTTTTCCGGCTAATTTGGGATCTGGGTGATTCGACGGGTAGGGCTGAGGGACGTCGAGCGTCTCCCCCGCCACCTTTCCGATCAAATGCTCATCTAATTCCACTCCCAGAACTGGCGTGTTTGCCCCCATTTTATGCAGATGCCCATTTTTTTGTGACCCTTCCACCGGCTGATTCTCCACAAACCCTTCCATCCTCAGAACGGCATACAAGCCATCCCGGAGGGGCGTCCCATCAGCAACCGCATCAATCTGGGCTTGCTGCTCGCGTAAGGTTTGCAGCGCCTGATCAATTTGGTCATCAGTCACCGTTCGAGGGTCCTTCTTTAAGGAAATGGGATTGGGTGGACGATAGTCTCCCAATTGAATGGCTGGTTTAATCTCTACCGTAGCCGTGAAGGTAAAGGCAGTATTGGGTTCGACTTTCATACGGTCTAAAGGGGGAATGTCGACCACGACCGGAACCACACCTGACTCCTTCACCGCTCGCTGATAATAATCCGGCACCAAGCGTTGGATCACATCTTTCCCCACGAGATCCGAGTACCGTTTTTGTAACAATTCGAGTGGGGCTTTGCCGGGACGAAACCCGGGAATACGCACCTGTTTCTTCAATTCGGCATATACTTTTTGAAACTCACTTTTGACCGCATCTTCCGGCACTTCGATCTTCAAGGCCCGCTTCACGGGGCCCAATTCTGTCATTTCTAGTTTCATAAAATGAGAAATCCTTGTGTAAGAAACCCGCTTAGGGATAAAAGTAAAAAAATGGTGCGAGAGGGGGGACTTGAACCCCCACGGTTACCCACAAGATCCTAAGTCTTGCGCGTCTGCCATTCCGCCACTCTCGCACATGACGCCATATTTTATAAGACCAATCTCTCAAGTAGAGCCCATGGACTTCCAGCCCATTGGGAGGGAGACCTGAAGCCAAACCTCTCCATTATAAAAGGTCTTTCCCGTACAGGCCATCCCCTAATTCAGCCAATTCGTGAGGAGAAGAGAATAAAATCAGGCTGGCTCATTCAGACGACACCCACTTGATAGCACCGATTGAGTGGGGTAAGGTAGAAACCCATGAGCCTCAAACAACTCTATCTAGATATTTACCAGAAATTCCTCGAAAAGAAAGATGCCCATCAAGGCTATGACTTTCAACATTCCCCTGTGGGATCGGCCACGCCCCCAGCGCCAACCTTCCCAGATAAAGTCAAACCGTGGACCTTGGACCGCCCATGGCGACTACAGAAGATACGGGACCAACGTGATCAACAACAGCAAGACATCGTCAATTTGAAAACCTCACCACCAACCAAACCATAAACCCGACAAGGCCGTTGCCCCCTCAATGCAGGGCTACCTTCACGCAACTATTCGATTATATCAGCAATCTCTGCTAGCGACCCTCATCTCGCTCCGCCAATGTTGGGTTCTTATCCCCATCGTGATGATCTTTGCGATAGGACTGGTACTGGTCACCTCACTGATTGGGCCGTTGGGCATGATTGGGGGATTCATCCTCGGGGCCGCTAATGCGTTGATCATTGGGGCGACTCTCAGCCTCACAGAAGAAGCCGTACGCGGTGGACGGCGGTTGCGCTGGCAGGATCTTCCCTCGAGTATGGGGCAGTACTTTTGGGATGTGATTTCTGTGGGATTTTTAGTGTGGTTCCCGTTAATCTTCCTAGAAATGGGGTTACAAACCAACCCGTATCAACCCCTCATCGCGTCAGCCATATTTTTTCTCATCTTTGTGCTTTTAAATCCCGTCCCAGAAGTCATTTATCAAAGCCGAAAGGGTTCGGCCCTTGAAATCGTTCAAGAAAGCTACGAATTCGTCCTGGAAAATTGGATTGAATGGTTTTTGCCAGTGGCCATCGCCATAGCACCATTTGGCCTCTCCTTTTTCTTCCAGATTTCCAGCCAAGCTGGACGGCGGGGTGGATTAGATTTTTGGCATCTCATCACCTTACCGTTTTCGGTCTTATCGCAATGGCTCTCCCTTCTGGGGATATCCCCAAATGCAAGTTTCATCCTCGTCCTAATCCTCACCCCCATCGCAACCGTGGTGATGCTGCTCTTTCGCGGCCATTTATTTGCTGCCCTGCATCATTCGTCACGCCGTCAGCGCATGTTTCAACAACGAATGCAGTGAGGAGTAAAAAGTAAGGAGCCAAAAACAGAATCCCCGTTAATCCTTTACTCCTTACTACTTACTCGCTTTACTCCTCACTTTCACTAGAATTGCTTGTCGGCCTCTGGACCCCATGGTAAGATGCCATTCTTTGAGCACATGCTCTCGAAAGATCCATTCAAAAACGAATCGCGAGAGAACGGTATCGAGAAATCCTGGGTTACGGAGAGGTGCGAGAGCGGCCGAATCGGCGTGATTGGAAATCACGTGTACCGGCGACGGTACCGTGGGTTCGAACCCCACCCTCTCCGCCATATAGTGTTGGTCAAGAAGAGATAAAATGCGGTGATTTCCGGTGGGATTCGAACCGGGGGTTCTGAAGGGGGTATTCCCCCTTCAAGGGGTGACCGGAGCCAAGCGAAGGCGCGAGGGGGCTGGCCCCCTAGCGGGAGCGAGAATCTGGTCGCGCGACTTTGAACCCCACCCTCTCCGCCATAGTATTGCGAGTGAAGAATCACTGGTTTAGGGGCTGGGCCCTGTGCAACAAAATCCTGCGAACCCCGCCAGGTCCGGAAGGAAGCAACGGTAAGTGGGCGAGTTTGTGTGCCGCAGGATCACCTGGCCCCGACTTTTTTAGGTAAGAAGTGAGGAGTAAAAAGTAAGGAGCGAAAGACAAAACCGCGAAGTCCTTTCCCACTCTTTATTAAAACTCCTTACTCCTCACTTTTTACGACTGGCTCATAAAACCGCCTGACAATCTTCGAACGGTTTTTTTTAACATGGAATTTCAGGTTTCTGCCCGCAAATATCGCCCCACGACCTTCGAGGAAGTGATGGGGCAAACCCATGTCGTGCAAACCCTCACCAATGCCATCACACGGCAACGAGTGGCTCATGCCTATGTCTTTTCGGGTATGCGAGGGGTGGGGAAAACGACCGTAGCCAGGATTTTGGCGAAGTCTCTCAACTGCGACAAAGGCCCAACCAGTCAGCCCTGTGGCACCTGCCCCAGTTGCGTAGAAATTACTCGTGGAAATTCTGTCGACGTCATCGAAATAGACGGCGCATCGAACACCGGGGTGGACGATGTGCGCGAACTCCGCGAGAACGTAAAATTTGCGCCATTTCATGGCACCTATCGCGTCTACATTATCGACGAAGTCCACATGCTCTCCAACTCGGCCTTCAATGCGCTCCTCAAAATATTAGAGGAGCCTCCGAGCCATGCCGTCTTTATTTTTGCCACCACGGAAGTCCATAAAATTCCCGCGACCATCCTGTCTCGCTGCCAACATTTTACGTTTCGACGCATTTCCCGATTAGAAATTATTTCGCAACTACGCCATGTGGCCAGCCAAACCGGCGTGACGGTTGAGGATCGTAGTTTGTCCGTCTTGGCGAGAACCAGTGAGGGCAGCATGCGTGACGCACTCAGTCTGCTCGACCAAGCGGTGTCCTTCGGAGGCGCCACGCTGCTGCACGAGGACTTGGAGGCCTTGATCGGCTCCGTGCCTGATGAATTGGTTCGACAAATGATTGAGGCCATTTTGGCTCATCAAGCGTCACAAGCGATGACGCTCATTGGGGAAGTCGTCGATCAGGGCTTTGATGTACGCGTGTATTGTCGCGCCATTTTAGAACGAGTTCGAAATCTCCTCGTGGCCTGCGTCGTCTCTTCACCTCAACAGGTGAAGAATTTGTTGGAGCTAGGAGAAGAAGAAGGTGCGCAGATCCTTCAACAAGCCAAGCCACTCACGGAACCCTATTTACAGGGCATCTTCTCCATCATCTCTCGAACGGAAGACAGCCTTAGAGGAAGTTCCCATCCCCGATTTCTCATCGAAGCCGCCGTCGTCCGAGCCGCGCTCCTAGATCCAAGCGCCACCACAGCGTCCCCCGGCACAGAGCAACCTGGCATGGTCAGCCCTCAACCCTCACCTCAACCGAAACCAGCCCCTGCAACGGCTCGGGCCAGTGCTGCCCCTCCACCTCCTGCGAAAACAGCCATACCCACTGACAAGCCTGCCACCTATCAGAAAACACCGGAGCGACACACGCCACCTGCTCAAGTAGCGGCGATGGCTCCCTCCCAACCAACACCCGTGAAGGAAACGCCGGTTTCCACAAAGCCTGTCGCGCCCATTCAGGAAAAACCCCCGCAGCAGCCGCCAGCACCGGCAAGCCCCGTTTCGGGTCAGACAGCGCCATTAGACTGGGAACACGTGGTTGATCGCATGCTACAAGATCATCCCAATGTCGGCAGTTTTTTGGAGAAGGGGAGTGTGGTAACACTGGAAGCCGATCATGTCGTCATTGGCTTTTCAAAGAGAGATGCCATTGCGCGATGGCGGACCGACAAACCGGAGAATCGTGCGGTCCTTGCCAGCATGTGCCAGGAACTATCTGGCCGTCCTATGCGAGTCCAAGTCATCGAATTACACGACGGACAAGAACGTCCACCTTCGATGGGTGAGCTACGAGCAAAAAAAAAACACGCGAATGATCAAGACCTGATGGAAGAGGTTAAGGCCCATCCGCTTGTCAAAGAAGCGTTAGAATTGTTTGGTGGAGAATTGGCGTCCGCCCAACGACATCCGCAAAAAGAGGAGGCACCGTAATGTCAAAAAATCCTTTTGCCAACATGGGCAATTTACTCAAACAAGCGCAAGAGATGCAGTCGAAAATGGGGAAAATTCAAGAAGAAGCAGCCACCAAACTCGTGGAAGCGTCGACGGGAGGAGGCATGGTGACCGTCCAGGCCAACGGGGCGATGCAAATTACCAACATCACCATTGACCCTGAAGTGCTCAAATCAGGGGATACGGATATGTTGAAGGATCTCCTGGTATCCGCGACCAATGAAGCCCTCCGCAAAGCCAAAGAACTCATGGCGGACGAAATGAAATCTCTCACCGGCGGGCTGGGCATTCCCGGCATGTTTTAAGACCATTAAACGGATCACATTATGGCAGACATCCATTCCTCAAAATCTAACGGCCAACCTCAAGGCCTGCTCATGCGCCTCTCGCGAGAATTGGTGCGCTTACCAGGCATTGGACAAAAGACGGCCCAACGCCTGGCGTTTCATCTCATGAAAACTGACACGGAAGAAGCCCTTCGCTTAGCCGAAGCCATTCGGGAAGTGAAGGAAAAAATTACCTTCTGTACGCAATGCCGGAACATTGCTGAAGGTCCGCTTTGCGCCGTGTGCTTGGACCCCAAACGAGACACCACCAGCATTTTAGTCGTGGAAGAACCCAGCACACTGCATGCGATTGAACAAAGCCGTGCGTTTCGAGGGTTGTATCACGTGCTCTACGGCGCCCTCTCGCCCTTAGATGGCGTCGGCCCCGCCGACCTACGGACACATGATTTGGAAAATCGAGTCCAGCAAGGAGGGATCAAAGAAGTCATCGTGGCAACCAATCCGACGATTGAGGGAGAGGCCACCGCGATTTATCTCACCAAACGTCTGAAGCCACTCGGCGTGAAGGTGTCTCGTATTGCCTATGGGATCCCTGTTGGGATGGATATCGAGTATGCCGACGAGGTGACCCTCCTGAAGTCAATTGAGGGACGCCGAGACCTCGGCTAACCCAGCTCGCTACTCTCCTTTAGATCAATTCTTTCTCAAAATTTTTCAAAGCTCCCTCGCCCTTGAGGGAGAGGGTAGGGTGAGGGTGAAAACATATGAGGGAGCCAACGTACTCTCTCTATAGGAATTGCCATTTCTGCCATCCCATCCTAAATGATAATTTCCGGGTTTCGTCCCAGCAGCCGATTTACTTTTGTTTCGGCAAAAGTAAACAAAACCATTGACGCCCAGTTCGGCCTCATTAAGATGGCTGGACGACAATTTTGGTAGGGTGGGCAAACTCGCGGAGCTTGGCCTGAGTCTTCTCGAAGGGCTCAAACAATGCCCACCCATGATTAGAGCGTCCATCCAAAGAGCCGAACAGCCCCCCTCTGTTAGGATAGTTGTCGTGGTTCATGGAATATATTCTTAAGAGACTGGGGCGAGGATGAGGTGTTCATGAAACGGTATCCACCGGAACGGAAAGCGGCGGTGTTGAAGAAGATGGTTCCGCCTTCGCATGGGACCATTGCGGCCCTGTCGGAGGCCGAAGGCATTTCCGAAGCGACCCTGTACAATTGGCGGAGGGCGGCTCGGGCAGAAGGGCGACTCCTGCCTGATGGCGACCAGACGCCTGCAGGGTGGGGCACCCGCGAGAAGTTTGCCGGACCGTGTCAAGTTAATTGTGTAACTGATTGTGGTTAGTTGCGTGTTGGCACTCGATCTCCTAAGAGGATGGCGAATTGGTTGAGAGCCCGCTTCCAGTCCGGAATGGGCATCGTCCACTTCTTCGAAATTCGCTGCATTCCTAAATACAGCACTTTCAGAATAGATTCATCGGTGGGAAACGCCCCCCGACTTTTCAGGACTTTGCGTAAGGAGAAATTCAATGATTCAATCGCATTGGTCGTATAGATCACTTTGCGGATGGCGGGGGGATAGTCAAAGAAAACGGTCAGCCGACTCCAATCCCGTTGCCACGCGACACTGATCGTCGGATATTTCGCATCCCACGTCTGGCCAAATCGCTCCAAGGCCGCTTCCGCCTCAGACAAGGTGCCCGCTCCATAGATGGCGCGCAGATCACGCGCCACGGTGCGCCGCTCTTTCCACACCACATACCGTAAGGCCTGCCGCACCTTATGCACAATGCACAGTTGGACCTGGGTCTGGGGGAACACGGTCTCTAAGGCTTCAGGCAAGCCCGCGAGCCCATCGACACAGGCCACGAAACAATCCTCCACGCCCCGCTGATGGAGTTCGGTGAACACCGACAGCCAGAATTTGGCTCCCTCCGTCTCACTGATCCACAGGCCCAGGAGTTCTTTCTCCCCTTGCAGGTTCACCCCTAAGGCCACATAGGCGGCTTTATTCTTGACGACCCCCTCCTGCCGGGACTTCACAAACAGACAATCGAAATACAGGATGGGATACACCGCGTCTAACGGACGACTCTGCCAGGTGCGCACATCCTCCAACACGGCATCCGTGATGGTCGAAATGAGCGTCGGTGAGCCCTCCACGCCATAGAGTTCTTCCAGGTGCCCTTGAATATCACGAGTCGTGAGCCCACGGGCATACAAGGCCAGGACTTTCTCATCAAAGCCCTCCAGCCGTCGTTGGCGCTTGGGGACCAAGAGGGGCTCAAAGCGACCTTGCCGATCACGGGGCACCTCCAACGGCAAATCTCCATTGCTCGTCTGCACCGTTTTGGCCGAATGCCCATTGCGGGTATTGCCGGAGCCCCGACCCTCAACCGCATGCGGGGCATAGCCCAAATGCTCTGTGAGTTCCGCCTGCAGAGCGCGCTCCACTAGGCGCTTCGTCAGGTGTTTCACCAACCCATGCTTGCCAAAAATGTCTTCCGGTGAGTCGCACCCTTCCAGCAGTTCATCGAACAACTCATCTGTTTTATTTGCAGACTTGGTTCTGGTCATCATTCCTCCTTATGAAATGAAATCGTCATAATAACCAGTTACACAGTTAATTTTACACCCTCAAAATCACGTCAACGACCATGCCAGTCCTTTTAGCCCTGCGGGTAATTTTAAGATGC
>JAOUQB010000514.1 GCA_029879555.1 Nitrospirota bacterium
AAGGGATAAGTTGATGATTTCATCTTCCCTTTGATCTATTTGGGGGAATGACCCGATTCAAATCGACAGGAAAACGATGTCGAGAAAAATTGACAAAGGGCGTGAAGATGGGCCTATGCCATAAGGTAGGAACAGTGGGTTAGGAAGAAAAAAACAGTAGGTTAGCGCATCCAGACCAGATCATGCGCTAGAACGAGGTCTGAAACCAAAGAAAAAGGAGAAGATGATGATGACGAAACCTGGAGACTACTCCTTTTGAGATAATGAAGGAAACACTGCCGTTTGATACCATTTCCAAAACTGTTCCACGCCCTCTGGCACTGAAGTTTGTGGCTCATACCCCAAAAGCTTTTTGGTCTTAGAAATATCAGCAAACGTATAGGCAATATCCGCATCTAACATCGGGGCTGAGGTTAATTTCGAGGAACGTCCAGCCAATTGTTCAATTCCTTTCACAAAATCTGACAGCAGCACAGGCTCTCCACGACCCAAATTTAAAATTTCATATCCCAAGGGATGATCAACTGCGGAAACGAGACCGCTGACAATATCGTCAACATAGGTCCAGTCACGGTACATATTGCCATTGTTATAAAGCGGGACGTCACATCCTGTAAAAATATTATCCAACACCTTATAGGCCATCATATCGGGACGACCTCGCGGACCATAGACGGTAAAAAACCTGAACACAGTGCAATCTAACCCAAAAAGATGATGGTAGGTGTACCCCAGCATCTCACTTGCTCGCTTACTCGCCGCATACGGGGCCAGTGGCCGATCACATGTATCTTCCGGAACAAAAGGCACCGTTTGGGTATTTCCATAGACCGAAGATGTGGAAGCAAACACGAAGGTCGGCTTTTGATGAGAGTCATTACTGCCCAGGCGCCCAACAGCAGCATCCAACAACGCGAGCGTCCCCATCACATTGACATCATAATATAACCCTGGATCGTCAATAGAGACTCGCACCCCTGCCATGGCAGCTAAATGAACAATCGCATCAAAATGATGATCTGAGAAAAGATCCCCGATCAATTTTCGATCTCTGATATCGCCTTTGAGAAACTCAAATGTACCTGGCCAACGGTTAATCGACGCCTGGTCAGTGACTTCCCGAAGATTCGATTCTTTACGAGTTGGGTCGTAATAATCATTCAAATTATCGAGACCGATCACTCGATCACCCCGCCGAACCAGATGCGCTACCGCATGACTCCCGATAAAACCAGCGGCCCCCGTCACGAGGATTGTTTTAGCCATATATTACTCCTTAGAAAAATGACCGATCCTCTCTACGCATATAACGATTCATCATTCCACAAAGGCCTCAGTTGATGCCAAGGGGGATCCCTCGCCCTAACCGTATCAGATCTTTAGCACCATCCCATTGAGAGGGACCCACTCCATTGTTACAATGCGACATGATGCGTACCATAGCTGGCAACACGGTTGACGTTCCTTACACTCAAGACATTACTGATTTGGGAACAGGGAGAGAATTTGAGGCTGAAGTCATCGTTTTCAATTGTGATTGCCACACGTACCAGGAAGTTATCTCCTTATTCTGCCACATCATCCCAGGCATGACTCCTCCAAAAGCTTTTGAATTGGCTTGGCAAATTGATCACCAAGGAAGCGCCATCGTGTTCCAAGGTGAAATTAAACAAGCAGATAATATAGGGAAGAAGCTGGCAACCGGGGGGCTGCGCATTGAAGTTCGGTATTAAATTTCATTGAAGAGGGTCCCCGTTATTTTTTCTTCGCGATTCGTGGTTTCTTGATTGCACTGGACTTGTTAGATTTAGCTTTTTCCCCAAAAGCCGTTTTTTGCTTGGGGCGAGCCTTTTGAGATTCTGAATGTTTCTCTTTCTTAAGGGTAGACTTGGCGGCTTTTTTTATTACCGGTGAGTCTCCCTGAACCTTGGTCTTGATATTCAATGTCTGCTTAGCGACAGCTTTTTGATTTGTCCTCTTCTCTTTCTTGGCCTTGTCCGCTAAAGATGACTTCGGAGTCTTTTCTTTTTTCAGAGATCCCTTCGCCCCTCCTTTTCCTAGCCCATTTGAGGCTTTCAAAACTGGAAATGACGGGAGTTTCTTCTTTTTTAACTCCTCACCAGAGAAGACCTTCACTTGATAGAGTTCAAATAATAAATCAATGGATTTTTGATCCCCTTTTCTAGCCTGGGTCAACAAACGGCGGCGTTGATTCATTTCCTCTTCTTCCGTATGGGAAGTCACTCGCCGCTCCATAGATTCCATCCTTTCGTGGCGACCATGATCACCATTTCTACACGACAATACAAAGAGATACGTATTTTACAGGAGATAAGTGGTCACTGGCAATATTCCCTAATGAACTTTTCTAGCATCATCCTCTCGCCAATTTTCATGAGGACAAAAGGCGCCCTATTCAACTGCAAAAAACACCACCACCTGAGCTT
>JAOUQB010000516.1 GCA_029879555.1 Nitrospirota bacterium
CTGACAGATGTTCCAAGAGATTGGGCGATCTTCCCTAAGGTATCGCCAGGAGCGACCGTATAACTGGATGCACCTGAAGCAGATGCAGATGAACTAGCACTTCCTCCAATGGCCACGATTCGACGAATTTCTTGTCCTGTGACATTATCCGCGCCAATAAGGATTGGAATACCGACATGATATTGCTTCGCGTTCGAAACCTGAATTGTTCGATCTCCCTTTTTTGATGCCTTGGTGACCTTGGCATTCATGGGAACCGGCAAGCCCTTATTGGTTGACTTTTCAAATTGCGTGAATGGACGCATGGACTGATCATAGGAAAATCCTGAAATCACCCCATCTGACGCTTGATTGTCGAATTGAAAGAAATGGAAATGTGTGTTGATTTTAGACGATTGGAAGTTCGTAATGTCATCATCCAACCATTCGCTGGTGAGCGTCCAGTCAATGCAATCGTAGACATTGGCTCGCACTACCAAAGGAAATTTCTTGTCATTGTTGGCCCGAACTTCTTCCTCTTCATCGTGCACGACATAGAGCAATCCATTAGGATCGACAATCGCAGGTTCATCACCTTCGGCAGCCGACAATTCAATGGGCAACTTAATAAAATGCACATTGTAATCTTGCGACCCAGCTCGAACGGGGCACAAACTCCACGGCCCATTTTCACCTGGTTTCGCTGGCTCAACGGAACGTGTTCCATCTGGATTCATTCGAATCATTTCCAACCATGGTGCCGGATTATGATCGTTTGAAAACGGTACACGCTTGCCAAAATGCGGCGTCAGCCAAGGCCAAGCCACTTTCCCTGTTGTTGGCTCAAACCATATTTGACGTCGTTCACCAGGCGTATAGCCCTGCCACTCCGGATGATATTTTGGATTTTCCCCAATGGTGGCTTCTTTTTCACTCATCGCTTTGTTGCCCTGCCACGTCCAATCCATGACACTCGCATCATAGGATTTCAGTTGGCCCTCCTCAGTATCGGTATTCCCTGGTTTACCCTGGTTTACCAACTGCATTTCTACCCAATCCTTGATATTGACGACTGCAGGCTCGGCCTTCCAATTGCTTTTGCCCTTACCCACAATTTTGAACTGTTTTCCAAACCAATTAACAGTTTTTCCTACTAATTGATCGGAAGTGACTGGCTTATGTATACGGCCTAAACGATCCGGCAACTCACGCAATGGGGCCATCACGTCATTTTGTATACCAGGCTCTTGAATGGTGTTGTACACCCGCCAATAGCCCCACATGCCCGCCACATAGTGATGCGCCACATGACAATGGAATAAAAAGTCTCCTGCCAACCATTGGCACAAGCCGGAACCACATTCGGTTTCCAAATCTAAGGCTTCCGATGGCCCAATGACTTCCACGTCCACCCGGTCAGACTTCGTTCGGATCACAGGATATTTCACCGGCCCATTTTGCCCTGTGTTCCAGACTGGCATTTGCGTGGCCCGTGGATTCCGTTGCCATCGAATAGATCCACCATGGGGATGATGAGAATGGAACACTTCCGACCCGCCATGAACGAGTCTGAATTTTGCTGGATCCCCTAAATAGCTTCGAGGAATCGTCGGGCCTGCGTCACCAAAGGTATACGAGCTATAGGCCATCGACTCATCTTCAAAGCCAAAGTACTCATGTTGCACATGCATATTATTGATGCCGAATGGTTCACTTCGGTAATTGATGGCTCTGGCACCAGGTCGATAGGCATCCGTTAACGGATCCCGTTGTGGCAAGAAGTCCCCATGTTTATTCACTGGGCGGAAGGCCTCATCGCCCACTTCATGATAGATCAGGACAAATTCACGGAAGTCCGGACCATCGCCATTATCAATCATCACTTGCCAGCCACTCGTCGCTTCCGTGGCTGGACCTGTGCCTAAGGGCTCAAAATAATTCGAACCACGCGGCTCCACGACAAACACCCCAAACATCCCCATGACCGTTAATTCTCGATCATTGCTGAATGTATGGAATTGTCGACCACCTTCTTGCGTATCGGGGTGGATGTACCATTCCATGCTAACGCTTCCACCTTCTTCCGCAACCGTATCGGGATTGGTAGTCGCCGCAGGCTGGCCTGTTTCACTCATGACCATATCTGATCCATTAATATGCAGACTCACCTCTTCACCAAATTCCAAAGCATTGCGAAGCGTGATTTTTACGCAATCGCCTTGATTCCCTCGGATGACCAACGGTTGGATCCATTGACCTTGAATCCCATTTTTCACCCCACCTGGATTAGCATGCCCTTCAGCCTCGCGCGCTTCCGCATTTTTGGCTTCCTCTTCACGAACCTTTTCAATATTCTCCGTAAGGGTATACATATAGCCAGGATAGTAATCCAGCCATTGGTTCAAGGTAATTTCCACGTTAATGGCGGAAATATCGTAGTTCCGAACGGCTGCGGTAGCTGG
>JAOUQB010000515.1 GCA_029879555.1 Nitrospirota bacterium
GGCATACGTACTAAATTTGAATCCCTTTTTGTACTGAAAACGTTCTGCTGCTTTCATGAGCCCGATATTGCCCTCTTGGACGAGGTCAAGAAAGGCCAATCCGTGTCCGGTATAGCGTTTGGCAATATCAACCACCAAGCGTAAATTACGTTGGACGAGTTCAGATTTGGCTTTTTCTAATTGATACTTGGCTTTTTGGAGGTGTTGGCAAAGCGGGTGTACCGTTGGTTGGTGCTCGGGGTAGGCTTTGCCCAATGCCACCAAGGTCAATTTCAGCTTTTCAACAGCCGGGGCGGATAAGCCGGTTAACTCAACTGTCTCTTTCAGCACCGCAAGTGTCTCGTCTTTTTCCGGACATTTTTTGAGGCTATTCGTGAGTTGAAGCCCTTGTTTGACGATGAGACGAATGGCTCGCGAGGCGTCGTCGATTTCTTTAGCCAGAACAATTTCTGAGTCTTTATTCAGAAGTGGGCGACTGCCAAATGACCGAAAGTAGAGCGATTCCAGCGCAGGATTATACGGTTTGATTGTGGATTTTGAGTCAACGGGTGTGGCCTCCACACCATCGGTCTCGTGAGGATGTTCCATAACGCTTTGAAGTTTCATGATGTGTACCTAAAAAATCCCTTCTCTTTTGGAATGTTGCAACGTCTTTGGTAGGCCGTTGATTACTGAGATAAGTCTGAGTTCAGCAAAAATCAAGCCAATTTAGACAACATGGGTGTTGCAATCCGGTTTTCTCTCAAGTGTGTGCTCTTATGAGATATGAGTCATTGTTCATACTTGTAGCGTGATTTGGAGTCATTCATTGGTCGTAAGCATATGAAAATAAATGGAAAATTTACATTCTTCCCATATGCCGACTTTTCCCATAGCGATGGACTCTTATTCAAGATCGGCAGAACTCTGGAATCCCTGGATGGGTCTACCGGGGAAAACCGAGATTTGATTGGAAAAAATGTCTAACGAGAGAAGAAAATGTGGAGATAATTGACAGGTGCGTTTATTTCCCTACACATCATTACAGAAGCGATCCAGGTCTTTCTCTTGCCCGATCATGACCAGAACATCGCCTTTTTGAACAACATCATCAGGTTTGGGCGTAAAATTAAAGGTTTCTTCTGTCATGATACGTCCTTTCACCATGCGACTGACTTGTTGCTTGATGCCAATGATATTGAGGTTATGTTGCCCACGTAATTTAATTTCTTCCAAGCTCATCCCGGAAAGTGTTTCTGAAACGGATACCTCCTCAATGCTATACCCAGGAGAGAGCTCCAAGTATTCAATGACGCCAGGAGAAACCAGCCGATGGGCCAGACGGATCGCGGCATCTCGTTCTGGATAAATGACCTCATCGACACCAAGGTTCATGAGGATTTTCCCCTGAATAGTTGCGACAGCTTTGGCCACGATAGATTTCACACCCATTTCTTTGAGGGTCTGGACAATGAGAATGCTGGCTTCGATATTCTCTCCAATGCTGACGACGGCCACGTCAACATTTTGGGCGCTGACCGCTTTGAGCGCTCGTTCATCCGTGGCATCGCACTGAACCGCGAAAGTGGCAATATCGCTAATGGCTTGAATGCGCTCTTCGTCTTTGTCGATGGCGAGCACTTCGCATCCTTTTTCGACCATCGTTTGGGCAACGCTATATCCAAAGCGACCGAGACCGATGACCGTAAATAATCGTTTCATGGGTTGTTAGACAAAACGAAAAATGGAAATAGTTCCACCTGTCTTGAAACGAATGGGCTACGGGCAATGTTGGGATATGTAGACAATGATGAGGATGGGATAGATATAGATCTCATCATAAGGCTGCGCGCAAATGGTGTCAAGAAAGTTATGGGGAGCATGACAGGCAATTTCCCCAAAAATCTTCCCTCATAATGATGGGTATCTCCTGACGGAACCCCCTGCTAGAATGCCGGACCATGAAATACTTTCAAGCAGGCGAACGCATTCATTTGATTGATAAAAAAGAGCGGCATTACGCGCTGACGCTGAAGACTGGCGAGATGTTCCAGCATAGTGGGGACCACATTCCCCATGATGCGATTATTGGCAAGCCGGATGGCACCATCGTGGAATTTTCTCCCAACAAGATTATGATCGCCATTCACCCCACCCTTGCGGAATATTCGCTGAAAATGCCGCGAGGTGCACAGATCATCTATCCCAAAGATTTGGCCATTATTCCGATGTGGGCGGATGTGTATCCTGGGGCTAGAGTGTTCGAAGCGGGTGTGGGATCTGGTGCGCTGACGATGGCGCTGTTACGGGCGGTTGGTGATCGAGGCTGTGTGGTGAGTTACGAAATGCGCGAAGACTTTGCCGCGACGGCCACCAAAAACATTGAACGATTTATGGGAAAAGTGCCCAATCATTTTTTGCAAATTCGTGATGCGTATGAAGGCATTGAGATCGGGGAGGGG
>JAOUQB010000065.1 GCA_029879555.1 Nitrospirota bacterium
GCGAAGTCCCCAAGCTCCGCCAAGGCGCCGGTTAAGGCTGCACCACAACCGGTAGGCGTCGGAAGCGGCAATGGGAAGAGTGTCTCGAAAGGGGACGATGACTTTTTTGAAGAATTCTAAAGAACCGTCAAGCGTGAGGCGTGAGGAGAGCGATTGTGCTTTACTTTTCGCTTCATGCCTTACGAGGTGACCTTATTTTATTAACGGTTGGAGGAGGACCAAGGATTATGAACGTGGGTACACAGGGAAAATGGAATGAATTAGGCATTGGTCCAAAAGTGGTTGTGAGCACCCTGCTGGTTTTTAGCGGTCTCTTGGGGGCCGGGGCCTATTTTCTTGGACAGCAATTACAGGCTGACCTCAATCGAGTGTTATCCAATCAGGCGTCAATCATTGAAAAACAAATTCAGGTTACGAGAGCCTATGTGGCCAAGCAATTTGTGGTCAAAGCCAAGGGTGCTGGTATGAAGGTCAGCATGGAACATGATGCCCCGGATACGATTCCGTTTCCTGCCACGTTCACGCGTGAAACTTCTGAAGCCCTGGCAAAAGACGGAGTCTACAATGCGCGCGTGATTAGTGCAGCCCCGTTGAATGTCGCCAATGCTCCTCAAGATAGCTTTGAACAGCAGGCATTAGAAGCATTAGCGAGTGGGCAATCGGAATTTACCAGCATTGAAGCCGTGAATGGGGCCATGATGTTTCGACGAGCCACCACTGATTTTGCAAGCGTCAAAGCTTGTGTCTCCTGTCATGCTGGTAAGCAGGTTGGCGATATGTTGGGCGCAGTCTCTGTCCAAATTCCGATGGATGCTCCTCTGGCGCAACTCAATAGTAACTTGAATAATATGTACATGGGGATTATCGGAGTAGGTGTCGTCACCATGCTTATGTTGTTTATGTTGCTTTCGAAATTTGTGGTCAAACCCATGAAAGAATTAGAGGCGATGGCGGCAAAAGCTAAAGAAGGGGATCTTACGGCACGGACCTTGGTGCTTTGCCGAGATGAAATTGGGCGAACAGGTGAATCCTTTAATGCGATGTTTGATCGGGTTGGTGAGGTGGTGCAGTCCGTGAAATCCGCAGTATCTGGAATTACCACAGGAACCACGGAAATTTCACAGGGCAATGAGGATCTGTCGCAACGGACGTCGGCGCAAGCCGGAGCGTTAGAAGAGACCAGTGCGTCGATGGAAGAGATGACCTCCACCATCAAGCAAAACGCCGATAATGCCAAGCAGGCGAATCAGTTGGCCGTCACGGCGCGAGAAGTGGCCGAAAAGGGTGGCGCGGTCACGGATAAAGCCGTCAATGCCATGGATGAAATCAACAAGAGCAGTAAAAAAATTGCGGATATTATTAACGTGATCGATGAAATCGCCTTCCAAACGAATCTCCTGGCTTTGAATGCGGCGGTGGAAGCCGCGCGAGCGGGTGAACAGGGCCGGGGATTTGCGGTGGTGGCCTCGGAAGTGCGGAACCTGGCACAACGGTCGGCCACAGCAGCCAAGGAAATTAAAACGTTGATCAATGAGTCGGTGGAGAAAGTGGGTGATGGCAGTGCCCTCGTGAATCAATCGGGGCAAACGCTTTCTGAAATAGTTGATTCAGTGAAACGGGTAACGGACATCATTGCCGAAATCAGCGCGGCCTCTCAGGAGCAGGCCAGTGGCATTGATCAGGTGAATAAAGCTGTGATGCAAATGGATCAAGGCACGCAACAGAATGCGGCCCTGGTGGAACAAGCCACCTCGGCGTCACAATCCATGAAGCAACAAGCCGAAGAACTGTTGCAGCGAGTGGCTTTTTTCAAAACTACGGAGGAAGGCATCGTGTCGAGTCATCAAAGAACCACGAGTCATCGGAATGCTTCGGCTCGTTCGGCGAATAAGGCGCCTGCAGTAGGAACTTCCCCAAAGGCTGCCAGCCAAGGTCAGACGGGATCTGTTCGTTCAACCCCGAAACCAGTGGGTGTCGGCAGCAGCAATGGGCACGGACAGCGGAAAAGTGACGACGATTTCTTTGAAGAATTTTAGCTGAGTGAGGAGATCATTCGGGGGGAGGAGAAAAACAGAATCATGTTTTCTCCTTCCTCCTTCCTTTTTTGTGATTAATGGTTGCACCTCCGCATTGTTTTCCATCTTCCGATTTATTTTTTCCTTCCTAAGCCGCAATTATTTCCTCTGTCCCCGTTGACCTAAAGGTGATTCTATGAGACTGTTTCTTTAATATTGACTGTCCAGTGTGATCTCAGATAAGGTTGAATCCCCTAGAAGCAATTCCGAACGGTTTACATGATGTTTTCTAACACTCACAGGAGGAGGGTTACTATGAGAAGATGGGCTGCATTCGCGACAATGTTTGTCGTGTCCATGATTGGGCTCGCGCTGGTAGTACCGGTGGGGCAAGCCGCAGACGCGGCCAAGGAATTGGCGGCCAAGTACATTCTGGCCACTGCTAAGGCTGCCAGAACCGTGTATGTCAAAGGTGTCGTGGCCGATGCGAGCAAAGGTGGAATGAAACTCAATGAGGATTGGGTGAAAGATGATCACGCCATGATGCTTCCGGCTCAATTCGTCAAAGAACTCGGAAAAGAAATAAAGGATTTTGATTTATCCTTAGTTGGCACGGATCCCCTGTATGCCTCCAATGCCGCGAAGAGTGACGCGGAAAAGGGCATGCTGGCGGAATTAGCCAAAGGGAAGGAAAAAGTCCTTGTGGCTCAAGATGGCGGGACTACCGTCGGTATGTCGGCTGACTATGCCATTGTGGATAGTTGTGCGACTTGCCACAATGAGCACCCCAAAACCTCGAAGAAAGATTGGAAGAAGGGTGACTTTATGGGAGCCATTGTGGTCAGACTCAAATAACTCGATCTTCTAGGACGACGTCTTTAGATGGCGTGGGTGGTAACTACACTACCCACGCCATTTTTTTTAGGCAGTGCTCCTTCCTCGCCTCCCTCATCTTGTTCTTTTCTCATCCCTTCTAAGAAAAAAACTGTCCTTTCGTCTTATTTCCCCTGGAACATCTGCCGATAGATATCGGGGAGGGAGGCCTATGCCCATGATGGCAATTTACCCTCCTGGTTGACATGCATCTGAAGCATGTCTTGTGAGGGTATGTGCGGCTTTCCTTCCGTGAGACCTTATTATGCGAATGGCCGATCTGTTATGGGGAATGGTTTTGGTCGGGATGACGACCGCCTATGGCATGACCTTCATGGGAGTGCGAGCGGCCAAACGGCATGATGTGCCATCCCACCGGAAATGGATGACCATTGCCTGTACGTTGGTAGGGATATGGTTGTTGGCCTATGTCAGTAAGCAACTGATCTTAGGGCGCGATCATTTTGGCGGCACTCCCGATCAATATTGGATGTTCTATGTTCCACTGCTGGTGGTTCATACCGGATTGGCGATCACGACGATTGGATTAGGCGGGACCAATATGGTCATGGGGATCCGGCGATTGCGTTATGGGATTGGAGCCGGCGCCATGGTCGCTGGCGTGTCGATCCATCGCAAGCTTGGACATCTATTGCAATGGACATTTGGCGGTACCATTCTTACCGCCTATGGTGTCTATTTAATGTTGTTTTATTGGTTCCCATCGGGGGGGACGTGAGGGGTAAGGGGTTAGGCGTGAGGCGAGGAAGACGTAAGGCGAAGGGCGTGAGGCGAAACAAGATGAGAAATGAAGAAGGTATATGGAAGTAAGACTGAAACCGTGATTCCCCTTACGCCTGACGCTTCACGCTTTACGAAATAGAGCTTCTTGATAAGCATACGTGCGTCAGATTTTATACCTTTCATCAATAACTATTTGCCTAGGAAATTTTTATGAGTGCCACGTTAACGGACAAAGAATTTGAACTATTTCAATCATTGATATATGAGCAAGTTGGCATCAAACTCGATGCCCCCAAAAAAAGTTTGCTGACCTCCCGCCTAGGGAAACGGTTGCGGCAATTACAGCTCCCTTCCTATCAGGCGTATTACGATTGTGTCAGCAGTAAAGGCGGGGAGGAAGAACTCACACAACTGGTTGATCTGATCTCGACCAACAAGACGGACTTTTTTCGTGAGCCGGTGCATTTTGATTTCCTACGTGAACAGGTGCTTCCTCGAGTCCAGGCGACCCGGTCGTTACGAATTTGGTCTTCGGCGTCGTCATCAGGGGAGGAGCCCTATACGATTGCGATGACGTTGACTGACGCCATTCCGGATCGTGCGCGATGGGATATTAAAATTTTAGCTTCAGATATTTCCACGCGGGTGTTGGCCAAAGCGGCAGGGGGAATTTATGACGATGAACGTGTGGCGCAATTGCCGCAGGATGTCGTACGACGCCACTTTCTTCGTGGCAAGGGAACGCAGGCAGGCAAATTAAAAGTGCGCCAACATCTTTCAGAGATGATTGCTTTTCGCCGTATCAATTTGATGGCGCCAGCCTTTCCCATTAAAACTCCGTTAGATGTCATCTTTTGTCGCAATGTCATGATCTATTTCGACCGGCCTACCCAGGCGACCCTCATGGGGAAATTTTTCCGGTATCTTCGTCCGGGAGGGTATCTCTTTATCGGGCATTCCGAAAGTTTACAGTGGATTGAGCATAAGTTTACGTATGTGAAGCCCACGATTTATCAAAAACCAGAAGCGTAAGGCGTGAAGCGAAACAGACGTAAAGCGTAAGAAAGTAGAAGTGGAAAAATTTCATGATTTTTCTCCTCACGCCTTACCCTTCACGCCTCACGAAAGAATTTTTTTCCACTTAGGATATCAAAGATTGAAGAGCATCGTACGCTAATGACGACATCAGCAGGGCTCATGGAGTTTGGCCATATTCGGCGGATACAGGATACGCGATTTCCTTATGAGGTTGCGGTCATTTTACCCGGTGAATATTTTGTGAGTGAAGAGCCCAAGGTGGTGTATACCGTCTTGGGTTCCTGTATTTCTGTGTGCCTGCGGGATCCCTTCGTCAATGTTGGAGGGATGAACCATTTCATGTTGGCGGCACCTTCGAATACCGAAGGGCATGACAATTGGGCAGATTCTGGCCGTTATGGCAGCTTTGCGATGGAAATGCTCATTAACGAAATTCTCCAACGCGGAGGAATGAAAAAGCGATTGGAAGCGAAAGTTTTTGGTGGAGGGAAAATTTACGATGGCAAGATTGATATTGGAGCAAAAAATGCGGCGTGGGCTCTTGATTATCTCGAACGAGAAGACATTCCCTTGATGAAAGCCAATGTGGGTGATGTCTGTCCGCGAAAGGTATATTTTTTCACCGATTCAGGAAAAGTGCTCTTGAAAAAGCTCGATCGGGTTGTCGCCGAAACTATTGCAGAGGAGGAGGGGCAGTACAAAGCGAGACTGCAGCAAGCTCCCGTGCAGTCTGAGGTGACCCTCTTTTAGCGGAAAACCGTGAGGCGTAGGAGACGTGAGGCGTGAAGTGATGATGAATCCTTCGCCTTACCCCTCACGCCTTACGCTTTACTAAGGAGATTGATATGAGTGGAAACAAAATTCGGGTATTAATTGTGGATGATTCGGCACTCATTCGGGGGGTGATGACCGAAATCCTGAACGAGGATCCAGAGATTGAAGTGGTTGGGGCTGCACCTGATCCGTATGTGGCCCGTGACAAGATCAAGACCTTGAATCCGGATGTCCTGACCCTGGATGTGGAAATGCCGAAGATGGATGGCTTGACGTTTTTGCAAAAGCTGATGGCGGCACGTCCGATGCCTGTGGTGATGGTCAGCTCTCTCACCGAACAGGGTGCCGCGACCACGATGCAGGCATTAGAATCCGGGGCCGTCGATTTTGTGACGAAACCGACTGTTGATATCCAACATGGTCTCGAAGAGCTTTCCCATCAGATTACGAGCAAAGTCAAAGCCGCGGCTCAGGCCACGGTGAAAAAGCGTACGCCTCCAGCAGATTGTTCCGAACGTATCAAAGCGTTAGCGGCTCAATCAGCGATGATCAAAACGACGGATTCCATCATCGCGATTGGGTCTTCGACTGGAGGCACGGAAGCCCTTCGAGAATTATTGGAAGTCTTGCCCCCGAATACTCCTCCGATTTTGATGACCCAACATATGCCGGAACATTTTACAAAAACTTTTGCAGATCGGCTGAATGAACTCTGTCCCATTCACGTCAAGGAAGCGAAAGAAGGGGATAGTGTGATTCCCGGGCAGGCGCTTTTGGCTCCAGGAAATTATCATATGGAGCTACGGCGGAGTGGGGCCAAATACTATGTCACCCTGAATCAAGAGCCGCAGGTGAATCGGCATCGACCCGCTGTCGATCCCATGTTTCAATCGGTGGCCAAATATGCCGGAGCCAATAGTGTTGGTGTGATTCTCACCGGCATGGGCAATGATGGCGCGGCAGGTATGTTAGAAATGAAAAAAGCGGGTGCGTTTAATCTGGCTCAAGATGAGAAATCTTGCGTGGTGTTTGGTATGCCCAAGGAAGCGATCAAGGCTGGGGGAGTCGATAAAATCTTGCCCTTGTCCGATATTCCCTCGGCAATTCTTGCCCACCTGAAAATGATCAATTCTCGTTAAAGAATGGCTTCTATCGCACCGAAAAACAAAACAACTCTGAAAGTCTAGAAAAAATTTAACGATAAATCGGGCCTGTTTTGACTGCCTGATTTGATCAACACCGCTCACGGTATCGGCACAGTCATAGCTTGTGGTCGAACTAACGTGGAGTCATTATGATCGTCGAAATCTTGTGTCTCATTGGTGGGGGCCTTTTAGGTTCTGGCGCTACGAAGTATTTTCTCCAACAGAAAATCTGGCCTCATCATCTTCAACAAGTCCATCAGGCCGTCGAACGCCAAACGAAACAAGACATCTATCAGCGCAGCGCAGGTGCCGTAGAACCGGTAGTCGATCAGGTCGTCTCCCACATACAAGAGGTCGTGACGATTATTGAAGAGGCGGTGCTTGAGCTGATTGTCCGCTTTCAAGAAATGACCGATGCGGCTATCCATGATGCCAATCAGACTGCGGCCCAGTTAGGGAATACGGCTGACCGAGAGAATAAGGACGATTCGCTATTGGATGAAACCAATCGAATCATTGGATCGTTTGCGAAAAGCGTCGTGGAATCATCTCAATTGGGCATGGATGTCACCCTGGTGGTGGAAGAAGTGGAAGCGAGTACACAACGCATTTCACCGCTGCTGGAAGAAATTGAATTTATCGCGGACCAAACCCGTCTATTAGCTCTCAATGCAACCATTGAAGCCGCCAGAGCGAAAGAGCATGGGCGTGGATTTGCTGTGGTGGCCGAGGAAGTGGCCAAGCTAGCCAACCGGTCAGGATTGGCTGCGGCCAATATTCAAAGTGTGGTGTCGGAGATGAATGCAAGTACACAAAAGGCCATTATTTCGTTGCAAAGTTTTGCCTCGATTGATTTAACCGATGCGTTGAAGACTCGAGATCGAATAGGAGATATCACGAAAATCTTAGAGGTGAAAAGTTCAAAGTTACAGGCTGGCGTGTTGCATGCCACTTCTTCGGCCCAAAAGCATGCCAATCAAGTCACCGATATTGTGATGTCTTTGCAATTCCAAGATATTTCACGGCAACGCCTAGAAAAGGCGATTGGTGTATTGAGTGGCCTTCGGGAAACGGTACAGGCGTGGAAATCACCCACAGAAGAATCCCCAGAAATGGTTTCGTCACACGAGACACGTGAATAGTAAAAAGTAAGGAGTAGGAGCGGGAAGAACATGGCAGACGGTTTTCCTCCTTACTATTTACCCCTTACTTCTCACTGGATTGATAGAGAGGGAATAATCAATGGGTGAAATGGATGCCGCCATACAGGAGTTTCTCGTTGAAAGCGATGAGAACCTCAGTCAGGTTGAACGGGACCTCGTGGATTTTGAAGGGCATCCTCAACAACAAGAAACGCTGGCCAGTATTTTTCGGGCCATTCATACCATTAAAGGCACGTGTTCCTTTTTAGGCTATTCCAAGCTCGAAAGTCTCGCACACACGGGAGAAACGCTGTTGAGTTTAGTGCGTGATGGGGAATTCCCGCTCTCAGCGGATATTACGAGTGCCCTGTTGCATATGGTTGATGCCGTCCGGAAGATGCTGGCGGCGATTGAACAAACCGGTATGGATGGTACGGAAGAGTATCAAGACTTGAAACATGTCTTGATTGCCCTGCAAAAGGGTGAAGTTCCGACAATACCAACCGAATCGTCTGAGGCCTCGGCTTCATTTCCGGAGGTCAGTGTGGCCGCTGCTTCAGAACCCGAATCTTCCTCCGTACAACCTAAAGCCGAGCTTTCTGCTACAGATATGGATGGAATGGATGCGGCCATACAAGAGTTCTTAGTTGAAAGTGATGAAAATCTGAGTGCCGTTGAACGAGACTTGGTTCACGTTGAAGGCCATCCTGAACAGCAGACAACGCTAGCCAGTATTTTTCGCGCTGTCCATACGATTAAGGGTACGTGCTCATTTTTAGGCTATTCCAAATTGGAGAGCCTGGCACATACCGGCGAGACCTTGTTGAGTCTCGTGCGGGATGGGGATTTAGCGTTAACGAAAGATATCGCCAGTGCCCTATTGACCATGGTTGATGCGGTTCGGCAGATGCTGGCGGCGATTGAACAAACCGGACACGATGGCACTGAAGAGTATCAGGATCTCAAGAATGTTTTAGTGGCCCTGCAAAAGGGGAAAGCGACTTCTGGGGCTTCGGAAGTGTCATGGCCATCAGTTCGCTCTTCCGTATCCTTCAATATTCAAGAGGCCCCTGAAGTTTCCATCCAGAACCTTCATCAACCAGTCAATGCGGAAATATCGGCACCGGAAATCAAAATGGAGCCTGTTTCTCAACCGACACCTTCTATGAAAAAAAATCAGGCTGAACCTTCTGCTGCCGATGTCAAAGGACTTTCCGCCGCAGACTCCTCCATTCGGGTGGATGTTGGCTTGCTCGATAAGCTCATGAATATGGTGGGGGAACTTGTGCTCACTCGGAATCAAATAGGGCAAGGGTTGTCAAAATTAGAGGACCCCTCATTACTCCATGCCTCGCAGCGTTTGAGCTTGATTACGACAGAACTCCAAGAAGGCATCATGAAAACGCGGATGCAGCAAATTGGCACTATTTGGAGTAAGTATCCTCGAGTGGTGAGAGACTTGGCCCCAACTCTTGGAAAAGAAATTCGGCTCGAAATGGAAGGGAAAGAAACCGAGCTTGATAAGACGTTGATTGAAGCCATTAAAGATCCGCTAACTCATTTGGTTCGAAACTCCGTGGATCATGGAATCGAAATCCCGTCGGTTCGTGAGGAACGTGGCAAGCCTCGAGAAGGACGGTTGCTGCTTCGAGCCTATCATGAAGGTGGACAAGTCAATATTGAGATTACCGATGACGGGGGCGGAATCAATGTT
>JAOUQB010000517.1 GCA_029879555.1 Nitrospirota bacterium
CATTGAGGTGGCGAAAAAGATTCCAGCTCGTTTAGCTCAAGTTCGGTGGGACGAAGCGAAAATGCAGCATGTTTTTCTCTGTATTTTCAAGAATGCTATTGAAGCGATGTCTCCCGGAGGTCATTTACGCGTTGAAGTGATGCTAACTCGAGCACGAAAACCTGAGCTCCAAATCGTGATTGCGAATGATGGGGTGCCAATTCCTGAAGAGCTTGTGGATAAAGTTTTCGAACCCTATTTCACGACTAAACGTTCAGGAACTGGATTAGGTCTGGCAACGGTGAAAAAAGTCGTGGAAGAGCATCAAGGAAAGATTCGGATTGCAAGTGAGGCTGATAAGGGAACAACGGTGACCATCCTGATGCCGGCTCCGAAGCCACGGACTCCCTATCGCCCTCGGCGGCCGGTTGGACCTCCACGTGGGGGAGGAGCGTAAAGGATGAAGGCCTGTTTCTAAGACCTTTTTGCCTACAGACTTGACACCACCGTCGAATCTGCCTAAGATTCCGCTCTTCTATTGAACCTTAAAGAGCACATGAATAAACTGTGACCCTTTTCTATTGTTAACCCGTTATAACTAACAAAGGAGCGGTCTTATGAAAGCGATTGGAATTATTCTTGGGACGGTAGGTGCGAGTTGTTTTGCCCTATCCATGGCATTTGCCAATCCAGGGTTGTTACCCGCGCATCCAGGATACCCAGCTCAGGGCAAATCACCTGCAACTGGCCAACCAACGGCCAATGATCCTGGACAAACAAACGCGGTCGGCAATGCCACTCTTGAGGCGGCTGCGGATACGGCTACCAAAGCAGCCATGAATGATGTCAGCGATCCCAACCGAGCACGGATCACAGAATCGATGGGCGCGGGACGGCTTCCAACTGTTGATGGGCCTATCAACATGATCACCCCGAATCCAGCTAACGCACAATCGACTGTCATTAAATAAAAAATTCAGTTTGTTTGAGAAAAAAGGGTGCCATATCTGGCACCCTTTTTTTGTCTTTTTTTGAAATAAATTGGCTGAAATCTTTTCCCCACTTCCGTTCATGAGAGATTCATTTGGCAGTTTTTCGCCAAATGGCCAAAACCTGCCTTGAATCGCCTCCCAACAGAACTTGCCAGAATTATTAAGGATAAAATTCGTTCTGAAGGTCCGTTAACATTTCGGGACTTTATGGCAGCTGCCCTTTTTCATGAAACCTATGGGTTTTATACCCAGGCTCCCTCAATTGGGAATTCTGCTGGGCCGTTTGACACTAGCGCCAAATTTCCCGCATTTGGGTTCGGGGTGGCTCAAGCTATAACTCAGGCAGCCAAAATGATTGGTGATCCCGTACGAGTTCTGGAACTCGGTGGGGGAACAGGGCAGTTGGGAGTCTATCTGACGTCATTCCTCACAATCCCCCATGATTATGTGGTGCTTGAAACCAGCTCTGGGTTAAGAGGCAAACAGGAAGAAAAGGGTTTGAAAACGGTGGGAACCTTACAAGGACTCCAGCCGATGGCTACGGTCGTGTTTGGCAATGAAGTTCTTGATGCCCTTCCCGTTCACCGAGTCATGGGCTTGGCCAATGAGGAGGTGTGTGAATTATTTGTGGAGCTCGATGAAAATGGAGAATTGTGTGAACAACCTGGCGAATTCTCGACACCTGAATTACAGCAGCGATTACATCAAGAACAGATTCATCTGGGCCGGGGCCACATTGCCGAAGTGTGTTTAGAAATAAAACCTTTTCTTCGAGAGCTGGCGCAGGTGGTCAACCCAGGCTATATCATGTTTGTGGATTATGGTGACAAGGCGTCAAATATCTATTCATATCGTCATCGCAATGGGACATTGCGTTGCTATTATCAACAGAAACAAATTCATGATCCTTTCTATGCCATTGGCCAACAAGATATGACAGCCGATGTCGATTATACGGCTCTCGTTTCGGAAGCGACCGCATTAGGCTTGGAATTAGCTGGTTCAACTTCACAGGGGACGTGGCTCACCAACCTTGGTATTCAGAATTATGTCGGGACGGGGAAGGATTCGGTTTCAAGGCAAAAGGAAGTTGACCTCTTAACGGGAGTAGCCAGCTTGGGAAGTGCGTTCGATGTGGTGATGTTGAAAACTCCTGGATTACCGGATGGCCCTGGCCTCCATCGGATCCCTGAAAGAGATTCGTCAAAATTCCATCAGGCCTGACAAATCCCACCACAATTTTCTTACAGACTCTCTCAGGTATCCTTAAAGTTGGGGAAAAAATATTTTTCCTTGGCCGAATAATCACCGTGCAGGCTGGTTGGCCAAATAATATTTTTTCAATTTCTTGACACAAAATGTGCGTGCAGACTATTTTTTTACTACAAAATGTTGTAGACTCCAAAAATTCATTTAGGTAATTTCTGTTCTCTCTTCATTTTTCCGCAGTCATACACACCC
>JAOUQB010000066.1 GCA_029879555.1 Nitrospirota bacterium
TGTAGCGAGTCCACCGAGAAAATCGTCAATTGTTTTCAAGATACGTGTGGTTGCCTGTGTCGGGATATCCGATTCTTCTATCGTCATCCATTGAATGCCTGGTTCTTTTTTGAACCAGGTCATTTGACGTTTTGCGAAGTGGCGGGTATCCCGTTTTAAAAGGCGCACCGCTTCGTCATAGGAATACTCTCCCGCCAGATATCCGGAAAATTGTCGATAGCCGAGTCCCTTCATTGAACCTAAATCTCGCGAATAACCCTGCTGCATGAGTCGTTGGGTTTCTTGCACTAGGCCTTTTTCGATTTCCCATTCTACGCGTGTGTCAATTCGCCGATAAAGGGTTTGACGGTCCATGGTGAGGCCTATGAGGAGGAAGGGATAGGGCGATTCTTGAAACTGATGTTCTTGCTGAACTTGAGATAAGGGAATCCCGAGCGTGTGATAGACCTCAAGGCCTCGAATCACTTTTGGTTGGTCATGAGGGTGCAGACGCTGTGCAAGTTCGGGGTCCACTTGCTGTAGTTTTTCGTGCAAAAATAACCAGCCATGTTCCCTGGCTTCTTGCGTGAATGTTTCGCGAATGGACCAATTGGGAGGTGGGCCTGGGCATAGTCCCCTTAAGAGGCCACGGATATAGAGCCCTGTTCCTCCAACGATGAGCGGAAGAAGCGCCTGGTCATGTAAACGAGAGATTTCTTGAAGAGCAAGACGTCGAAAATCGCCGACATTAAACGCTTGATCAGGGTCCACAAGGTCAATCAATTGATGAGGGACGCCTTTGCGTTCTTGGAGCGACGGCTTATCGGTCCCGATATCCATCCCTCGATACACTTGGCAAGAATCGGCCGTTAAGATTTCGGTGTGGAGGGCCTTGGCAATTTCAATCCCAATTCGGCTTTTTCCGATAGCCGTGGGACCAACTATCGCCACGATGGGTTTGTCGGTGGTGATGAGTTCTGAACGTGTCATCGGTAATCAGGTTGTAGCATGATTCTCGGAAGTCCGGGCAAATAGGGTATTCAATTCGTCGACTGAATGTCGAATGGCGACGCGTCTTCCGTGAGGACAGGTCATGGGAAAATGTTCATGAGCCCAATCATGTAACAAGGTGGAAATTTCTGGAAGCGCCATGGTCCGGCCTGCCTGAACCGCGCTTTGACAGGCCATGCTCGCCAGAATGGGTCTGATTAACGCGTCAAGGGAATCCGTGGATTTCCATTCGGAGAGTTCTTCTACGAGCTCAAGAATCAATGGGCCTATGGCGACCGTCCCCAGTATTGCCGGGATAGATCGCACGACAAACGAGGTTGGCCCAAATCTTTCAATATCTAAACCGGTCTGGGATAAAACAGGCAGCCATTCTTCCAGTAAAGTTCCTTGGTGAGGGAGCAGATCGATTGGTTCGGGAATGAGAAGGGCCTGCTGCTGAACATCTTTCTGACTCCAAGTTTGAAGAAGGCGTTCAAACAGTACTCGCTCGTGAGCGGTGTGTTGGTCAATGATA
The DNA here is from genome assembly GCA_029879555.1 of Nitrospirota bacterium. GTDB lineage: Bacteria > Nitrospirota > Nitrospiria > Nitrospirales > UBA8639 > Nitrospira_E. The sequence goes on from JAOUQB010000066.1 coordinate 1,505, forward strand.
TAGAGATCCTCATTAATGTGCCCGACAAGATAGGTCTGTTGAATCTGGCCGAGGGGAACGATGTGAAAGTCTTTCGGTCGAACTGTGTAAGTCGATGATGGCTCCTGAGCAAAGAGGGATAAATGTGTGCCCCTGGCGCCTCCCATTTCAGGAGAGAATCGTGTCGTAGCCACAGGGGCAACGGCTAAGGACGGTTTTGTGATTCTGGTCGTTGTTGTCGGTGATTGAAAGGAGACGTTTGCCTCTTCCTGAGCAGAAGAATCGATGGTGAATGATGAATCCCTGGCAAACGTCTGCTTGATTGTCCGAAGAATTCCGGAATGCACGACTTCCGGATGTGAAAAACGGACTTCCCGTTTTGTTGGGTGCACATTGATGTCCAGCGTTTGAGAATCGAGTTGAATGCAGAGGATAAAGTGGGGATGCTTCCCCTTTGGTAAAAAAGATCCATAGCCTTCGTAAATCGCATGGGTGATGGTGGTGTTTTTTATCGGGCGGCCGTTGACGAAAATTTCCTGAGGGGTGCGTGATGTTCGCGTATGATGAGGGCTGATGATGAACCCGTTCAGTTGAAACGGTCCCTCTGTTTGAGTGAGGGGAAGGAAGCGATCAAGAAATGTGGGCCCATACATTTGCATTAAGCGATCTTGAAACTTCGCCACCTTCGGGTAATCAAGGATTTTATGGTTATGATGGAAGAGTCGGAAGTGCACATGTGGATTGATGGCGGCTGCTTGTTGGACCGTATAAGAGATTTTGGAGAATTCTGTGGAAATAGTTTTTAAAAATTTCAGCCGGCCAGGGGTATTAAAAAAAAGATCGTGAACTTCCACTTGGGTGCCAGAAGCGCCGGCATAATCCTGACTATCCCAGGATGTGCCACCTTCTGAATGTGTTTGGGTGCCAATCTGGGAGCCAGTAGGTACGGTGTTCAGGTAAACTCTGGAGACTGAAGCAATGCTAGGCAAGGCTTCTCCCCGAAACCCTAACGTCGTCAACCGAAATAGATCGTCCTCGGTTTGGAGTTTGCTCGTCGCGAATCGTTGGCAGGCCAGTTGCGCATCATTTCGATTCATCCCCATTCCATTATCGGTCACGCGGATGAGGCGCCGACCACCGTCTTCTACTTCAATGGTAATGAGGGTGCTTTCAGCGTCAAGGCTATTGTCAATGAGTTCTTTGACCACCGAGGCCGGTCGTTCGACAACTTCTCCTGCTGCAATGCGGCATGATACTTCATCTGGAAGAACATGAATTTTTCCAGTCACGGGGGCAGGCATGGGAATCGGATTAGAATGAAATGAGTGAGGCGGTAGAAAGAAGAGGGAATGACTCCAAGACAATCAAGACAGCCCGGCTTTTTTTAATTGGTCCTTGGCATGGTTGGCATCTGGAGAACCTGGGTAATCTTGAATGATTTGCTTCCAAAGTTCCTGGGCTTTGGATCGTTGTTGGGTTTCTATCATGATCTGTCCGAGCATGACTAAGGCCTGGCTTCGGTATTTCGTGTTGGGAAAATCCCTCACCACGTGTTGGAGAGCTTGCTGTGCTGGATCGTAGTGCTTCTGCTCATAATAAGATTGCCCAAGGTAGTAGAAGGCCTGTGGGGTCAAAGCTGTTGACGGGTAGTGTTTGACAAATCGTTGAAATTCGGCTGATGCCCGATCATAGTTCCCCTTGAGATAGATTTTATAGGCGGATCGAAAGGCGGAGGCTTCGTTCTCAACTCCTGATTTTTCGGGAGAGGATTGAGTTTGGGTCGGCGGAGTTGGGCTGGCATCTTGGATCTCGGGGACCGGTTTTGACGGCACAGGGACGCTAATTTGGGAAGATCCGGATTGGGGGCGGTGAACCATATTATCAATCCTGGCTTCTATGGCTTTGACTCGAATGGATAAATCCTGATCTCTTCGTTGGGTGGAGATTCGAGTTTGTTCAATTTGCTCGCGGAGCATGGCACTAGTCCGTTCGAGTTTTTCCAATAAGTGGCGGGTGTCTAAGTTAGACTCTTCCTCAGTTTTGATCAATTCACCGACTAAAAAGTCGTGTTCGTCCAGTTGGGATTCAATGGCCGCGAGACGATCCCGAGCCTGTTTTTCTTGTTGCTGAGTGGCTTCTTGTTGGAGGGAGAGTGTCTGAACCTGTTTTTGCAAATCAGTCAGATTGGGTTCAGTCGCGCATCCTCCGATCGCCAGACTCGTGCCCAACAAGATTAGGGGTAGAAATGTACGATTCATAGGCCTCATTCGAGAGTGATAAAAGCGTCTGTGATCTTTATTCTACCAAGGGAGGGATCCTCAGAAAAGGCCTAAGGAAAACAGAGGGCATTTCTCCCAACACCCTGATATCTCAAGGGATCATTTTTTTGGCTTGGTGCCTTGTAATTGATTGACTCGTTTGGCCAATTGGCTCAGGCGATCCTCATGCTCATCTACCCGTTCTCCCAACTTCGTGCCAATCGTATTAATCACTTCCTGTAATTGATTCATGGTTCCTGTTAACTCATTCAGGTGGTGTATATTCTTTTGAGAGACTTCAGCTGTATTCTGCACACTCTGAAATTTGGTGACAGCCTGGTTCAAAAGTTGCTCTTGATTGGCGATCCGTGTATTCAATTTCGCGCTGATATTTTCCAAGGCCTGAGCCACGGATTTGATGCCATTGTTGACTTCTTGTAGGTGGGTGGTGGTTGCCTGTGCGTCAGAATCCAGCTTCCCAACAAGTGCAGATTGATGGATTTCTAATTCTTGCATTCGTTTGGTCATCTGCTCGGCATTCTGCTTGAGCTGGGCCGAAGCTTGGCTTGCTGTTTGCATTTGTTGGACTTGAGCCTGGGTTTCACCTTTGAGCTGCTGCAATTCCTGTATGCCTTGATCCAGAGTGGCCATGGTCTGTTCTTGTTGGGCGAGCTGTTGTGAGAGTGAATGGGTGGTTTGTTCTAGGTTTTGGGATAGAGCAGTGAGGTTGGTGTTCACCTCAGTCAAATGAGAGGAGGTTTTCTGTGTATTGGATTGGAGTTCTTGTGTCAGCGTCGTTTGATGAGCTTCCACGGTGTTCATGCGTTCCGACAAGCGTCCGGCTTGTTGAATGATTTCATCTCCGCGTTTCCCGAGTAAGCTTCCCATGACCTCTTGTGCTTCGCGAAGTTTCACGACCGACTGTAATAATTCCTGGACTTGGGTGGCATCGGCTTGGACATGCTTCCCTAAGGCCTCGACATCTGATTGCAACGCATTCAGGCGTTCAAAGACGGGCTGTTGGCGGGTGTCCATATCGGTGACTATTTGGTCCATTGAGGTTTTCACGTCTTGGTCCAAAAAGGTACGGAGCGCTTGAGTGTCGGATGTCAGTTTGTCTTGAAGTGCGGTCACTTGTTGTTGCAATTGGGTGAGTTGAGTATCGTGCTGTTCGACCTGAGTACCAAAGACGGTCCCGGATTGTTCTAATGTTTGTTTAACTTGTGTTAAGGATTGCTGTTGATTCTCAATTTGGGTTTGGGCGGCTATCAGCGATTGGGCGTGAGTGTCAGCACCCGTTTGCAGTGTGCTAATGTTGGCTTGAGCTTGAGAAATGTCGGTTCCTAGTCCACCTAAGGTGGACTTAAATTGTCCTAAGGAAGCTTGAAACGCGGTCATCAATTCGGTGAGGGTTTGATTTTTTTCATCAACTTGTTGGGTGAGCGCATTGGTTTGCGCATTGGCGCGTTGCTGCTCTTTTTCCTGTGACTGAACAGTCGTCTGGAGAGCTTGAACATCTCCTTCTAGGCCCTTTGACCGACTGTTAAAATCTTGGCGAAGATCAGAAATCTTTTTTTCATTCACTTCGATTTGGCCATAGAGGCTCGTTAAATCCTGTTCCCGAAGGAGTTTTATCTGTTGGTTCAGTGGAGCCAGATCGCCACGCATTTTGGTCATATCGGCTTTTTGGGCAGCAATCAGGTTTTGGGATTCCGTTATGGCAGAACGTGCATCCTCCACTTGTTGTCCGAGCGCGATCTTTTCCGACTTCAATTGTCCAATCTGCTGTTCTAAATCTTTTTGAATTCTCGCCACATCAGCTTGTTGGGCGACGCAGCCGACCTCAAGGACACTGAATAGTCCGATGACGATCATCCATTTGAAAACAGAATTTGTACAACCTCCAGGTATCACGGTGTATTGGATCCTCCTTGATTGGAAATAGGGCCCTTCATGGATGGTGTTTATTGGTTTTGAACAAGAAGATGTCCTCGACGGTTGAGTTGATGGCACACCTCGGTGGCATCTTGGCAGAAAGGCCTGTCTTTTCCATAGGAGATGATTGCCAGGCGGGAAGTCTCAACGCCTAATTGCGTGAGATACTCTTGGACCGCCACAGCACGTTTTTTTGCCAAGACCATATTATACGCCTGCGTTCCGCGTTGGTCGGTGTGCCCTTCAATAATGAGATTCGAAGAGGCGTCTTGTGTGAACCATTTCGCCGTTCGTTCCAAGGTTTGTTTGCCTTCTTGCGTTAGGCTCCAGCTGTCAAATTGAAAGAATACATCTTCTAAGCCCGCGGCGACGGCGGCGAGTTCTTCCGTTTTGATTCGTTGCATTTGGTCTTCAATGCCCCCTGAGGGTTCGGCTTTAGCAATTTGGAAGGTGTCTGGAACAGGCTCAAGGCCTTCCCCGGTAAAAGTGTCTGGCAGCGCACCTTCTGTTATTTCTGGCGACATTGATGCCGTTCCGGAATTATCAGGTTGAGAGGTCATGGATTCTCCAGAATCCGCAACATTCGTTGAAGAGGGATTCAGGTGGTTTTCTGCGGTAGAACTGGATTGTGCCTCAAAAGCTTGCCCGTCCGCCAAAGCCGCAAAGGGACTGGTGTTGTCGGCCAGTGCATTGTCGGCTAGTTCAGAATCCAATGAAGGTAATATGTCGTGAGAAAGGGATGTCTCTGGAACAGAAGAAGTTGTCGGTTCATGGGCCATATTAATGGGGTCGGCGTCTAGAGTAGAAACCGGCCCTTCAGACGAAGCCGTATCCCCCATTGGCATTTGTGAGGAAAGGTTGGATTCATCGACGATACTCGTGGCGATTCCAGAGGATTGACCTTGGTCCAATTCTTTATCGGGTTCTAACGCGATTTCTTCGCCAGGAGCTCCAGAAACGGTGGCGACATGAACACGCTTTTCCCCACATCCTGTGAGGCCGAAAAGCGTGAGGCTGAGAATGCTAATGAGGGAAACGGTACGAAAATGTGTGTCCATACGGCGACTCCTTTGCTGAAATATCACAGGTGATCCATGCATTAAGGTTGAAACGGCGACCATGAAGGGGAGCTGAGATGCGCGCCCACAGAGGAAATTTTCTCAAGTCCTGCTCCCTCACTCGTGACGATATAGATTTGACTTTCTCCTCCACGAATTGAACTAAACACGAGATGCCGCCCATTTGGGGCCCATGAAGGTGAATCGTCGATACTGTTGCCTTTGGTAATTTGACTGCGTTGTTCCCCATTTGGGCTGATCCGACAGAGCTTGAACCCTTCTCCAGGAATTCGACAGACATAAACAATCCATTCGCCCTTTGGGGACCAGGCCGGGGCGGCGTTGTAATCTCCATCGTAGGTCAAACGTTTTACGTTGGAGCCGTCAGCATCCATGATGTAAATTTGGGGGCGGCCTCCTCGATCCGAGGTGAAGGCCACATGCCGCCCGTCTGGTGACCAGGACGGGGACAAATCTGCGCTATGATGAGAGGTTAACTGCTTCGCGCTTCCACTGTCCAATGCTAACTGATAGATGTCGGAATTACCTTCTTGGGCTCCCGCATAGGTAATTGATTGGCCGTCTGGGGCAAAGGTGGCCGTAATGTTGAGGCTGGCTGGTGGAACCAGCACTTCCTCGTGGCCCGTGGCCAGCTCACGTCGCATGATCTGTTGCTTGCGGTCTCGATAGCCTGTGTAGATCAAGAATTTTCTATCTGGAGACCATGTTGGCATGAGGTTCAGATACCCATCAGCGGTTACTTGCTGGGGATCGTATCCGTCATAATCCATCACAAAAAGCTCACGGCCATTCTCTTTTTCTCCCACAAACGCAATTTTGGTTCTGGCTATGCCCCGTTCTCCGGTATAGCGATACACCAGTTCGTCTGCCCATCGATGGGCCATTAAACGAAGCAGCGCATCATTGGTTTTGAGGGAAAAATAGCGTTTGCCGGTGAGGACGTCTTGGTGACCAGGATCAAAGGCGCAGGCATCAAAAATCAATCCTTCCACGCCGTTGGACGTTCCTCCTATCCCCAATCGTCCCCAGGTGGAGACGGTCACTTTGCTAAACTGTGTTTCCAATGTTGGGGAAAGGCTCACGCATTTATTCTGTGAAAATTCCCCCTTTGTTGAGGGCAAATCGGCCACAGAAAAAACCTGCGAGCGTTGCAGATCCTCTTTGAGTACCGACTCGACCTGGGTATTCATGGTTTCGGAAATTTTTTTATCTTGTTCGACGGGAGAAAATCCCATGACCCAAATAGGGATTTTTTGAAATTCTGAGCGGGTAGCCTCCAGGATGGCATCTTCCCCAAAGCTCAGGGGGGTCGACAAGAAGGTCAGGACGGCAATGGCGGAGGCAAGGAGATGTAACCGGTGTGGGCACATGGCTTTTCTCATAGAGGCTCAATCCTTTTAATCTTTAATGAATCGATACTGGACATCGAAAAATGGGTCGGAAATATCAGAAGGGAATGGCGGTAATGGGTTCACGGCTTGGACGGCGCGCTGGGCAGCGGAATCATAATGGGCATGTCCCGAGCTATCGGCTATGTGAATGCGAGATATTTCACCTGAACGGGCAATATGGAATTTCAGCACCACGACAGGATTAGTCCCCAAGAGGGGGGGGGCAATCCATTGGGCATCAATCCGATCCTCAACCATGGCCAAGTACCGGTTTTTCCCGGGGGAGGTCTTGGCGGTTGATGATCCAGGGCCTTCGGTCGCTTGCACTTCCAGCAACTGTAGTCGTTGCTTAATGGATTCAACCGGGGCGACTTCAGGTATCGAGAGTTTGGCGATTTGTTGGTCTAAGGCTGACGGCGGCCTCGGGATTGGTGGGGTTGTGGCATTGGAAAGTTCTGTTCTTGGCAAAGGAGGAACAGGGGTACGGGTCGTTGATTTGAGGCCCTCCATCAACTTTTTTACCGTATCTGACATTTTTGGCTGAGCCCGAACGTGTGGCTGCGGTTTTAGTGTGTCAGGTATGGGCGCTAATTTTGGGGCGGAAATTTTTGGCGTGGAGGCTTGGGTCTTGGGAGGGGATGTGGTTCGTTTCCGGGATGATTCAGGAATTGTGGGTTTAGAGACAGGGGTGTTGATTGTTGGAGAATGGCGGTTGAGTGATTCTTCAATGCTGGAGGTTTCCTGTGCCTGCGGTGGCACTACGGTTGGCTCGGATTTTGTAAATGGTGTGACCTCGCTTAAGGAAGGAGGGGCCGGTGCGGGTTTCACCGTTTGCTTAATTTTTTCCGTTGGAAGAGGAGGTGTTTGTGGTTTCAGGGACGGCTGAACCGTTGGTGAAACCCTTGTCTGAGCAGGCTGTTCTGGCAATGGAAGTGGTTTCATGGGCTCTGCAGGCTGTAATCGCTCAGCACGAGCAATCGTTGGGGGCGCAGAGGGTAGGCGCAGACTATCAAGTAAGGGAGGGTGGTCTTCAACCGCAGTACGTGTTGGTTCTGGCGCTGGAACCGACGATGGCTTCGTGGCGCGTTGTTGCGGGACCAGTATTGAATTGATTGCGCCACCCAATGATTCGGATAATCGTTCGGATGCGGTTTCAGTGGGTAAAGGAGGTAGAGGCTCTTCAACGGGGGCCGTTTTTGACGTTGGAGGCGGGGCTGCTTTCTGGGTCGGCGTCGGGGCGGTCGTTTTCGTTGTAGCAGGAGCAGGCCTAGGAGGAG
>JAOUQB010000518.1 GCA_029879555.1 Nitrospirota bacterium
CAGGTGAGTTGTGTGGCCTCGATCTCAAGGGCATGAGATTCTTCGGCGATGGATTCGTCGACTGTCGGTGGGGGCGGTGTTGAAAGGATAGGTTCGGCTGAAATGGGTGCAACAGGGTTAGGTGTTAGTGATGGCGACGCGGGAATTGGGGGAGAGGGTTGTATTGGCGGAGAATCAACTGGCGTTTCCGGGGCGATATTTTCCGGGGGATGAGGTGTTGGTGAAATTGGTTGCTCTGTCGGTTCCAGTGCAATGGGAGCTTCTGGCTCAGAGAGGGCGATGGGCGTATCTTGTTGTTTCGGAAGTCCATACCAAATAGCTCCAAAAGCAATCAGGACGAGAGCGCCAAGCACAAGACTCCAGTTGATGCTTTGCCGAGGTGCGGCATCCAATTTTACCTGCACATGCGGTTGGGATTGATCTGGTTGATGGTGCTCATAAAACGTCCCGGAGGCTCTGAGGAAATGTTGGAGGGCTTCTTCCTCGTCTAAGCCTAAGACTTTGGCATAGGACCGGACAAACCCTTTGGCAAAGACCTTTGCGGGAAGATTGGCAAAATCTTCTGCTTCTAAGGCCTGAAGGTGGTGCTCTTGAATTCGTGTTTGCGAGGCAACACTTTCTAGGGATAGCCCTTTTTTCTTTCGTGCCTGTTGGAGGTAGTCTCCTAAGGATTCCATAGAGAGGTCCGAATCCGATTTGGTTTTTGCCATCTACGACAAGGCTTCAAAGTGTGTGAGTTGCTTGAATGAGTGATACCTGGAGTCAATCTCTTCCCTCGTCAATCGCTTTAATCGATCGAGACTAAATTCTTCGACATTGAAGGAAGCCATGACACTGCCAAAAATAATGGCTTGTCGAAGTCCTGCCTCAGAATAATTTCCCGAGGCGGAAAGATATCCCATAAACCCTCCGGCAAATGTGTCGCCTGCTCCGGTGGGATCTTTGACGGTTTCTAAGGGATAGGCTGGTGCACCGAACATCCCGTCTCGATGGAACATTAAGACGCCATACTCCCCTCGTTTGATGATTAGCGTTTTCGGACCTCTCGAGAGAATGCGCTTAGCTACTTGGACTAAATTAGCGTCTTCTCCCAATGCTCTGGCTTCCCCATCGTTAATGATGAGGATATCGACAGATTCTAGCACTTTCCACAACGCATCCCGTTTCCCGTCAATCCAAAAATTCATGGTGTCGCACGCCACAATGTTGGGACGTGTGACTTTACTGAGCACATCGAGTTGTAATTCCGGGTCGATGTTGCCAAGGAATAATGCCGATGGCGAGGTATAGCGTTCCGGTATTTTCGGACGAAAAGTTTCCAGGACATTGAGGTGGGTTTCCAGCGTTTGCGCTTCATTGAGTTGATAGGAATATTCTCCCTTCCAGCGAAAGGTCTTCCCAGGCCGACGTTCTAGTCCCTCTAGATCAATTCCTCGGCTTCGTAGAAATTCCAGATGTTCCTCTGGAAAATCTTCACCGACCACGGCGATTAAATTGACGTCAGTAAAGAAGCTGGCCGAGGTGGAAAAATAGGTGGCCGAACCTCCCAGGACATTGGCTGCTTCACCAAATGGCGTACGCACGGAATCAAACGCCACGGAACCTACAACTAACAAATTTCCCATGATGATTACCTTTTCTTCGTTTGAGGAGTGGTCGATAATTGTCGATGCAGTAGAACTTGGTAGCGTTTCTTAAGAGTTGGAGGTATTTTGTTCAATGGCGTAATAACCGCATATTCTAGGGCCGTCTGGCAGGCGCAAGGGCCAAGATCTTTGGCTTTTTTCAATGCATGGTGCAAGACTTGTTTGGCCGTTTCGACATTTTTGTGCATGATCTCCAAAATGGCGCCGACGGACACCGCTTCTTCAGAGTCATGCCAACAGTCATAATCAGTGACTAAGGCTAATGTGGCATAGCAGAGTTCAGCCTCGCGGGCGAGTTTGGCCTCCGTTAAATTGGTCATGCCTATGATGTCAACACCCCAGCTTCGATAAAGCAGAGACTCCGCTCGAGTGGAAAATTGGGGGCCTTCCATACAGAGATAGGTACCAGGGCGATGGACTTTGACAGAAACCTGTTGGCTGGCCTCCCAAAAAAGAGAGGACAGGGTTGGGCAAAGTGGGTCCGCAAATGCCACATGCGCCACAATACCCTGGTCAAAAAATGTGGCGAGACGTTTGGTGGTCCGATCAATGAATTGATCGGGCAGAAGAAAGTCTCCGGGTCGAATGTGTTCTTTCATGCTCCCCACAGCACTGACAGAAAATACTCGGGAAACTCCTAAGGATTTTAGGGCATGAATATTGGCTCGATAATTAATGTCTGTTGGGGTGATGCGGTGTCCTCGCCCATGCCGGGCCAAAAACGCCACGTTGAGTCCCTCGAAGGAGCCCAGTATTATGGAATCAGACGGTTGACCAAAGGGCG
>JAOUQB010000067.1 GCA_029879555.1 Nitrospirota bacterium
GCAGGCTGGATGGCCAAATAATATTTTTTTCAATTTCTTGACACAAAATGTGCGTGCAGACTATTTTTTTACTACAAAATGTTGTAGACTCCAAAAATTCATTTAGGTAATTTCTGTTCTCTCTTCATTTTTCCGCAGTCATACACACCCCATTGTTAGTTGTTTGCGTATGTCCACAATTTCTGTGGCATGCATGATGCACCGACTCACCTATGACAACATGGGAAGCAGGAGGCTTTCAAAGGAGGGAGAGTTATGAATTGTGCACGATGTAATGGGCTGATGGTGGTTGATGATTGTTTGGACGTGAAAGGCGGTATGGGAGAGCTTTGGATTCGAGCATACCGATGTATCATGTGCGGGAATCTCATGGATCCGGTCATCAATCGACATCGGACCACACCGGTTCAGGCCCAAGTTCTTCCATTTCGGAAGCGGCTACGGAGAGCCCCCCGAACTCCAGTTGCGCGTCTCACGGCGTAACACGGTTGCCTGACGTATCAGGCACTCGAAAAACTTGGCGTCTCAAAGGCTGTGTCTGTCTCAACGGAGATGGAGGCTTGTGAGACGAGATTTGGGGACGCTGTCAACATTATGATGATTCTCTTAGCGCTTCTGACGTTTCTCAAACGCGTTCGTTAGCCATCGCGACTTTCTTACAGGTATTGTTCGGTCGTGTGACCCCCTCACCATACGCGTTTCTTGTTCCCCACATGACAAGGTCGGTTTGAGTTTGTCTTCCGAACCTGGTTAAATCACCGGCGTGGTGCTTCTTGAAGCCATGACGCGGATAGTCTGCCACGTTTTCCTCAACGGTTTATCTTTCCCTACTAAATAGGCGAGAAGGACGTTACCCTCCGGTGACTGCTGACCAAATTTTTCTAATAAGCCTTCTGGGCAGTCTCGTCGTGTTCTTTGTGTGGGAACGCTGGCGGTACGATCTTGTCGCGCTCGCCGGGTTATTAATAGCGACACTTTTTGGAGTAATCCCACCCGATGACGCATTTTTAGGGTTTGGCCATCCAGCCGTGGTCACCGTAGCCGCCGTCTTGATCCTCAGTCGTGGGTTAAGTAATGCCGGGGCCGTAGAAATATTTACCCGCTACATCAAGAGGGCGACCTCCTCCCCCACCTTACATATAGTAGGTTTATCGTCCGTGGGTGGTCTGCTTTCTACGGTGATGAATAATGTTGGTGCACTGGCGTTGTTGATGCCGGTGGCCATTCAATCCTCGCTCGAAGCCAAACGCTCACCAGCCATTGTGTTGATGCCCTTAGCGTTTGCCACAATTCTGGGTGGCATGGCTACCCTCATTGGCACACCTCCGAATATCATCATTGCCAATTACCGGGCAGAAATGACCGGGCAACCATTTGGCATGTTCGATTTTTCTCCGGTTGGCGGGGTGGTGGCGATCGTAGGAATTATCTTTGTGGCATTAGTCGGCTGGCGGTTCATCCCTTTGGCCCGTCGATCCAAGAATGCGCCACAAGATTTATTTCATATCCAGGAATACCTTACGGAAGTCAAAGTTCCCGAAAATTCTAAGGCCATAGGCAAATCGTTGTCGGAGCTAGAATCAGCCACAGAGGATTCCGATGCCTTAATTATTAGCTTGATTCGAGGGGAACAATCTATTCGGGGGGCAGCCTGGCGGGAAAAGATTCAGGCCGGCGATGTCTTAGTGTTGGAGGCCGGTCATCAAGGGATCAAAAAATTTGTGTCAACCCTGGGCTTGGAATTAAGCGGGACTCAGTCCAAAGAAGAAGTCGGAGAGGGCGAGCCTCAAAAGTCGACGAAGACCCCAGATGAGATATTATTAGAGGCGGTGGTGCCTCCTGACCGTTCCTGGTTGGTAGGAAGATTGGCCGGGACCTTAAAGCTCCGCAGTCGGTTTGGGGTGTCGTTATTAGGAGTCTCACGTCAAGGAACACCCTATCGTGGGCGGTTAAAGGAATTTCGATTCAAGGCGGGAGATGTGCTGCTCTTGCAAGGGGATAAGGAACAGGTGCTGGATGTCATTGGTTCATTGGGATGCCTGCCCTTGGCCGAGCGCGGGATTCAATTAGGAAAATCAGGGGAAACCTGGTTGGCAGTGGGGTTATTTGGACTGGCCCTGGGGATTGCCCTGACCGGATTCGTGTCGTTACCGATTGCCTTAATGGGCGCAGCATTGGCGATGGTGATTCTCGCGGTGGTGCCTGCACGAGAGGTCTATCACACGATTGATTGGCCGGTCTTGGTATTGCTGGGGTCGCTGATTCCGATCGGCCAAGCCCTAGAGCAGAGTGGAGCCACCACGGTGTTGGCCCAATATCTCGTCAACGTCCTGAGTGGGCATGCTCCTATTATCTTGTTGGGTGTGATCATGATTCTGACAATGCTGTTAACGGATGTCATGAATAATGCCGCCACCGCTGTGGTGATGGCTCCATTTAGCGTCGCAGTCGCTCAAAACCTTGGAGTCCATGCCGACCCATTTCTCATGGCCGTGGCCATTGGGGCCTCATGTGCGTTTCTAACGCCGATTGGCCATCAAAATAATTTATTAGTGATGGGACCTGGCGGGTATCGCTTTGGCGATTACTGGAGAATGGGATTGCCGCTAGATCTGTTAATTATTGCGGTGTCTCTTCCGTTGCTGGTGTTTTTCTGGCCGTTGACAGGATAGGAGAAACCCGTTGGGGCGAAAAGCTGGTTATGGCCTTTCCGTTTAAAACCAAATCGACTCCCAAGTCCTCTCTCTTCTTGAGGCGAGTGGTGCATACGCCCTCGGACCTGGATCCTGGTCGAACCTTGCTGATTCGACTGGGGATTGTCCTGTTATTGTTCGGATTGTTGATTGGGCTGCTGTGGTTGGATCGTGAGGGGTTGAAGGACCACAGTGATGGACACATGTCTTTTGTGGATGTGGTGTATTTCACCATGGTGACCGTTACGACCGTGGGCTATGGTGATATTGTGCCCGTGACCCCCAGGGCGAGAATGATCGATGCCCTGGTGGTAACACCCGTCAGAATTTTCATCTGGATAATTTTTTTAGGCACCGCCTATCAATTGGCACTGAGAAAATTTACTGAGGTATTTCGTATGGCAAAACTCCAATCGAATCTGGATCAGCATGTCGTGGTTTGTGGCTTTGGGCACACGGGCTATTCTGCCGTCAAAGAATTATTGGCAAAAGGCACCAACCCTGAACATATCGTCGTCATTGATCCCCGCGATGATCGAGTGCGAACGGCGGTGGAATTAGGCATCGTGGCACTCAAAGGCGACGCCACCCAAGAGGGCTTGTTGCAACATGCGGCATTCTTGAGTCAGGCGAAGGCGGTTATTATTGCCTCGGGCCGTGATGATACCAATGCACTCATTCTCTTAACGGTCCGCAATCTCAATTCGCGTTGTCGCGTGATCGTCAGTGCCAAGGAAGAAGAAAATGTGAAACTCTTTCGCCAAGGGGGAGCCCAAACCATTATTTCTCCGGCGACCTATGGAGGCTATATGTTAGCAGCAGCGGTGGATCAACAATACTTAGCCGATTATTTAGAAGATTTCCTGACGGCTGGTGGACAGGTCAATATTGTTGAGCGAGCGGTCGAAGGGGTCGACGTGGGGAAAACGGCCAAGGATTTACAACCAGATGTCTTACTCCGAGTCTATCGGCAGGGTTCGATTCTATCGCCATGGGAATTTCAAGATGGCCAGCGTCTGGAAGCAGGTGATGTGATGTTACTCTTTCGTCCCGTTCAAGACGAGAAGCCAGAGTCATAACTGGTACGTGCAACAGAGGCCCACAAGAGTCTATTGTGTACAAATATCTGTGGCCTCTTCCAATTCGCCGTGTAGATATGGGGTAGACCGATCTGGGGCACCTTGTGTTCTGCCCCTGTAACGTTTCGCCCTCTCTTTAAAAGCGTTCCCACTTTCAAAGAGTTCTTGCAAAGCTCGAAAAACTTTGAAATAATATTGAATATTTCTTTCAAAGATGTTTCCGCTTTGAAAATCGTCTTATATTCAACGCCCTTATATCATGAACCCAAAAGACTACCGATCTCTGAAGGCGGGCAAAGCCCTACGAACACCCACGGGTTATACCGCATTCATTCCAGCCAAGCTGCCGCCCACACTCACATACGATAATGAGTTGGTTTTGTCGCTATCTCGGGCTGATGCTGCTCTCAGTGAACTCTCAGGATTAGGCCGGCATCTTCCCAATCCGCATCTCTTGATTGCCCCGTATGTGCGACGCGAAGCGGTCTTGTCCTCCCGTATCGAAGGAACGAGAGCCAGTCTGTCTGACCTGTTAATCGATGAGATGGAAGAGCCGAAACAGGTTGCCGGAGATCAAGACGTTCAAGAAGTACGGAATTATGTCATGGCAATGGAGTGTGGTCTTGCACGGTTACGTAAGTTGCCTCTTTCGCTCAGGCTGGTTCGGGAGATCCATGGACGACTGATGAAGGGAGTACGGGGCGACCGCGCAACGCCCGGAGAATTTCGTCGCAGCCAGAATTGGATTGGTCCGTCGGGAAGTACGATAGAAACGGCTCCCTATGTCCCTCCGCCACCAGAGTATTTGGACGATCTGTTAGGAGACTGGGAACAATTTCTCCACGAACGTAAGACATTCCCCGATCTCATCCAATGCGCCATCATGCATGAGCAGTTTGAAGCCATTCACCCATTTCTTGATGGGAACGGTCGACTGGGAAGACTCTTGATTACGCTCTTTCTCATTGAGCGAGGTCGACTAGCACAGCCCCTACTCTACTTATCCGCGTACATCGAGGCACATCGTCAAGACTACTATGATCTTCTTCGACGAGTCAGGACGCACGGGGACTGGAAGAGTTGGCTGCAGTTCTTCCTAACTGGGGTTACCGAAATTGCACTGGAAGCCGTGGGGCAGGCTGATCACTTAATGAGTCTTCGAGAAAAGTTTCGCACTCGTCTCCAAGAAAAATCGAAAGCACTGGCTTTGCTTGATGAACTCTTTCTCAATCCATATATGTCCGTGGCCAAAGCCGAACGAGTGTTGAAGGTCTCCAATCCCACCGCGAGACAAGCCGTGCTACTGCTTCAGAAAAAAGGAATGCTAGAAGAAATCACGGGGCGCACATGGGGAAAGCTCTATCTAGCCAAGCCGATTATGGACACGATTGAAGAAAAGGGGAAAGGCCGATAAGGATGTTGAGGGTCGAAACACATTCATCGAAAAGGACGAAGGTTCATCCCGGCTCACTTCTCTTCATCAGCGGGCCACAGGTTCGACCCCCTGTACGACCCATCATTTAAATCAACGATTTAAGTCGACCTCGCCTATGCCTTGATCGGGGAAACCCTGTTTCTGGATTTGAAATTACCTTCTAACTATTCCCATTTCATTATAATCGGACGAGGTGATTTAATCCTTTTTATATCAGGAACCCGAAAGTTTAAATCAATAATACCGGCCTTTTTAAGATCTTTTAAAACATTTTCTGCATGTTGTCGCTTAACGCCATGTTGGACGCAGAGCTCAATGATCTGCAGTTCATTAGTAATTTGACCTCTTCGAAGTATACCCTCCAACTCAGCCTCAAAAATTCCCACTTTGCGAGGAAGCATCTCGCGAAACGGAAGTGTTGGTTGCCCAGGGATTAGGTTGTCATGATCAATGTCGAAATCAGCTTGCCCACTTATTTGATCGTTTTTCCAGGCAACTTGTAAAAATTTATCTATGCCAAGTAGATGGGCAGAACCAAAGATTAGGCCATATATATTAGCTCCTTTTTTGATTGAAAACGGAGCAAGAAAATATTGTTTCCCCGCGGGGACTAGACTACGATAAAAATCAAGAACTGAACGGTGAACATGGTAATAATCATTTGGTCTTTTGATTTTTTGTTTAATAGAAGAAACCTCGTGAAACCGATAGAGGGTAGACGATGAAATAAAAAAAAGGAAATCGCAAATTGGTGAATTGACCAACTCGCGAAAAACTTCTGGCGTTACATTGCCAACCCCGTTTTGATCAATAAACACCAACTTGGCTGCATGAGGATCAGCGAGCTCCTTTTTGGCCATCTGGAAGGCCTCTTCAAATCCCAGTGGCTGGATGTCGTACTCTATATTTGAAACATGAAATCCGTGGGTCTTCACGTTTAGTTTCAATTGTTCAATTTTCTTAGGCGCATTATCAAAAAAATGGATGTGGATTTTTGCTTTTTCAAATCCATCTAAGCGTTGGAAATTTCTTAAATGTTGGAGAATTCGAAGTGGGCTTCCAAGAATATTCTTGGAGTCAATTCCCGGACCTACAAAGAAATCATAGAGATGGATTTTAGAAAGGGAAGGGGAACTTTTAGAAAGAAAGACGGGTAACCATTCACGGGCATAAAGCTCAAAAATTTGAAGCTTTGTCAATGTGCCTTCATCAAATGGTTTCTTATGGAGATCTTTGATGGGCATGAGGCCTAGGCGAACTGTAACTCCTTACGCATGGGGAAAATATTGGTTTGAGAAGACCTAGATACAATAACTCGTGGAGGGAATTCGTTATGAGTCTTCCCATCCAGCGTACGTCCCGTTTCTCGCTTTCTAACTCCACCCCATTGTTTAAAAAAAAATGGAATTTTGGCTCTCTTGCATTGATCCCTTATGGAACGCACCCAGTCTTTTTTAATAATTCTAGCCCCTGCACCACTTTCCCCACCGACTATGACCCATCCGATTCCACGAAGATTGAGTCGAACCAGTGGCTCTAATAAAGGTTCAATCGATAAAAACCTAACATTTACTGGTGCTTTGCGAAGATCGTTGATACGTGGCATGCCATTTTTCATATTTTCCACACTCACTCCCCACCATATATGAGGCTGGTCGGCTGCGAAGCGTAATTGATTATTCAGAAGGTGACTCATACGCTCAGATCGTTTTGTAAGCACTTGATAGGTATGCCAATTGGCTTCAACCATTATTTTGACTACTTCTTTAATAAAGTCATCAGGAACTTTCTCATGAAATAGATCACTCATTGAATTGACAAATATCATCTTTGAGGTGCGCCAATGTATAGGTTGAGTCAATTTCTCATAAACAAGCCTGAGGTCGAATCCGAACTCATACGGGTGCCCTGGAACCCCACGGAATCGCTCGGCAAATGTTTCCGCATAACAGTTTAAGCAACCTGGGCTTACCTTGGAACATCCGCGTACAGGGTTCCAGGTTGCATCTGTCCATTCAATTTTTGATTTGTTACTCATGTATTTTTATGATATTGGGGAAAAGTCCGTGGAAAATCATCAGGCTTTTTAGAAGCATATTCTAATTAGAATCTAAAATCGAGGGCCTAGGTATTTCTTCATCATGGTGAGCCCTACATCCCAAAAAGTTTTCTTTTTTAAAAAGGACAGAAAACGGGTTTATGCCCATATATTTAAAGCCAAAGCGGAATGAATATTTCCTATTAACGTTTTTTTACCACAAGAATGAAATTTGTCCTGCATCCTTGTCAGCCTGGTGATTATTTTGACATTTTTGGAAATTGTCGATCTTTGGCTAAGCACTCGGAAAATTTTATCCCGCCAAAATGAACCAAATCCATTGACGCCAAATTTGTCAGGGTGAACAATATTCGGGAGAATGCAGGCTGTATCCTCCCCTGCAAACAACATCCAATAGTCTTTTTGTTTTCAACATTAATGGGAAAAGAACGGTCGTCGGTCGTGAGAATAAGGAGTATAGGTATTAACATTTGGGGTCATTGCTTGATATTTCATATTCTTTTATCAGCAGAAATTTGCGGCGCAGGCCATGTGTTTCGGGTGCAGCGGCTAGCCGACCCGTCTGACGGGGGAAAGTGTGTTGGCGTGGGACAAATGAATCGTTGGGAAAGGTGGATGAGTGCTTTGGGTTCATGTCTTTCCGGATATCCTGTATTCAAGAAGCGATTGGGGTCCAGGGTTTGAATCGGTTGCATGTCAGGACGAAGAAGCAATATAAGATCAAGCAATGGCTTTAAATTGTATCGGCCCTAGACTTGAATAAGACAAAGACACTGGAGAATCCTACCTCAAGCTACCCCTCCCTTCCGGCGACACCCTCAACCCCCCAGCCCTAACCGCCTTAGCAGAAATAACAAACACCATTTCCTGGTGACTATTCCCCCTTCTCCCCATGTTCTTCCGCTGTGCAGACGCAACTGGGCACAGCATGGCAACCTACCTCTATTCCAGGCCACGCTTTTCCCGGCGAAAGGGATATCATTTTATAAGATGTTGAGATAGAACCATACAAGAGATCCAAACCCAAATCACGTTAAACCCAACGAGAGTAGGGAGCAACTTCTTGTTACTCGCCCAGATGAGCGCCACCGATGTTCCAAGAGTAAAGAAGTACAACCACCAAAGCTGGATACCAAAGATAAGGCCAGGGATGATGATGACTGCCTTCGCAGCCCAACTCGCAAACTCTACAATGTTGTAGTTCGTCCAGTACTCTTTAGTAAACCACAGACCAAAGCAGTCACGAATCTTACCCCAGCTGGAGTGGGTGAACACCACAGCACACAACGCGGCCCATACTACTGTTGCCACTAATATTTGTTCCAATGTCATTTCGATTCCTCTATTTGTTTGCGATACTGTTGTTGTAATGTTCTAACTGGCGCAACCGACTTACTGTAAAATTGTTCAGCCGATTCTCTTGGCACTTTTAACCCAGATGCCTTGAAGATTTCATCTGCACCCACTTTAACCTGTGCACCATTGCAAGATGACAGCCATGGCTTTATGACATGTTTCATCCATTGACTTTGGTGCCACTGTGATATTAAACACATATGGAGATTCGAGACCAAGTTCTTTCAATGTCTTAACCTTCGGCGCCATTGGCAGTCTTGTCGGGTATGATGCCGCGAATGCTTGTAAGTTTGGATTCTTAGTCTTCATTGATTCGTATAACTCATAGCCAAATCCCGCTTCGCGCCAAGGTCATTACGGCCACCAATCATCAGCTCAAAGAGCTGATCTCCACAGGGGCATTCCGAGTTGATTTGTATTACGATTTGGGGGCAGGTCTTGCCCTGCCACATCTTGACCCCTCATTATGACATCCATTACAACAGGTGCAGGGCTGGTTCAGGCCGCATGTGCATCAGACGCACACCAAATCTCCCAATTTTTCATAGCAAAGAAGGTCGACAGCATGGATCGTAACAGCGCAAAAAAATCATGGTTGGTGATACCATAGAATTCGCTGGAGAACTCGTTCGAGGCTACCTCCCAACATTGAGCGGGCCATGCCCATCATGACGTCACAGGAATACCGACATGACGAATAACGATTGTCTGCGCCGAATCCGCTACATCTTGGATTTGAGTGATTCCAACATGATGGATATCTTTGCTCAGGCCAATCAGG
>JAOUQB010000520.1 GCA_029879555.1 Nitrospirota bacterium
CGCACCTGAAGGAAATGGAAAAGAAGGGGATCTTGCCGAAGGGGAAGGGGTGAGACTCTAGCCCTTACTTTGGAAACGATTCACAAATAAGCTCAAAGGCGTACTATTCAGCTCCTGTAGGAAAAGACATCGTATGGTGGTTTAGGGACGAACTTTCTTGGCCGGAAGTGGTTGGGGAGGTTTTTTTATTTTCAGGTTTACCATTACCCCTTCGGAATTTTCGAGTCGTGAAGCATCACCACATTGGGGGTGTTTATTTCTAGTTAGCCTCAGGAACATAGAATGAAGAACATTCTCAGCATCATAGTCCTGCTCATCTTCACTGAATCAGTTTACGCAGACACATTTTATGTAGGCGGAAAACAACTTAACATTCCCTCACCGAATGGCTTCTCGCCAGTTACAGAACAAATGGACGCCGTTTACAGACTGAGCCTACAAATGGCTGCTGATCCGATGAGCGATCAATTGGCGTACTACATCCCAGAATCGGAAATTCCGGTTGCGATGGCAGGTGAAATCCCACTTCATCTTCAGCGATTCTTTTATCTTAAAGTTGATAAAAAGCTTAAAGATACGGTGTTAGGTTCCAAAGAGTTCGCGGAATTCAAAAGCGTGATAAAACGCCAGAATACAGAAATACTTAAGCTTGTAGAATCGAAGATTTCTAATGTACTGAAAGAAACAAGCAATCGAGTCAGTAAAGAGCTTGATGTCAATTTAGCATTGCAACTGTCTCAGATGGTTCCACTTGACCCACATTATGAAACAGATAATGCTATTGCGTATTCAATGTATCTTAATGGTGGAGTTGAAGTGGAAGGAGAAAAGGAAGATATCATTGTTTCTGGAACGGTTACTATCGTCAACGTGGCAGGTAAAATCCTTCTTCTGGTCTGCGGTGGACCCCAAGAAGATTTGGAGTGGACTCGAAACGCTTCAAAAGCTTGGGCAGACTCGGTTATGGCTAGCAATTCTGAGCCACCAGCCCGCTCGCCAGGTGGTCGCGGAATGGATTGGAACAGAGTGATTGAGAAGGGAATCGTTGGTGCCATTACTGTAGGCTTAATGGCTTTGATATTTGGGGTTTTTTCGAGGTTCAAAAAGAAGAAAGGATAGGCAAGGTCAATCCTGAAACACGAGGCTTTGTCTTGGGGTCACCCATTAGAAGGCTCCGGTCAAGTGGGCGCACGTCTCCTGGCACTCTGTTCTTCATTCTTCTTGCTTTTTCTCACCTTGGGCTGCATCCCCATCTCACTGCATCCGAGTTTTCTCTGTTTACGGTGTCCACTCAATTTCCTGAGTCGCACCAGTCACCCATCAGGATCAAGGCGTGGAGACACAGGCTCTCCTGCCCGTGGCCATTCATTGGCCCCAGAAAACCGTTGGTACCCAAGCGTTTCCAAACGAGGGGATCACAGATCCAGTGGTTGCCAGTTGGCTCCAACCTCTTGGTGGCTCACGCCTGAGGCAGCTCAGGGGTCCTCCCTCGTGCGGTGAGGAAGCACAGAGGGCTGGTGAAAGTCTAATCAGATCTCGTGGTTTGGCCAACCCCAATTCCAGCTCATTCCACCAGCCCCAGTGTTATGCAAACGCCTTGTCGAGTTCGAACGGCACTTGATCCCGGAGGACGTAGTAGCAAGCGCGCGCAAGTTTATGCGCCACCGCCTTGATGGCCACCACCCCATGCGTCTTCGCTTTCTTGCGTTGATAAAAGCGTTGAATGGCGGGGTAGTACCGCACAGCGAAATTCGCGGCTTCGATAAAAGCCCACGCCAAATACTTATTGCCATTCTTCGTATTGCTCTGGCCTTTGCGTTTGCCATTACTGTCTTGGGGTCAGGTCTTGCAATAACACATTCTTCCAATCTCCCCATCGCCTTTCGTTCTCGACTGGGGTCCTCTGTTTCTCGCATACCTACCACCCTCACACGGTTTTCTCTGTGACCTTCCATTTCTTCGCACGTGGGTTGAGGGAATACCCATGGCTCCTCCGCCCAGAGCCCCAGCCCACACCCCACACGAGAAGACCATGGTGGCCCAATCCGAGGAACACGGGCGGTCAGACCCCCAATCATAGAAGGACCGCCCGCATGGCGGACAGCAAAAGCCCGGGACTGATACGTTCCAGTCCAGGACAAACAGCCTTGAATAATTTCTATTCCCACTAACACCAGGAAGGAAAAGCGAGACCGAGGAGGGAGGCCAGAGAACTACCCAAGCTTTCGCTTACGGAGTTCTTCTTCGAAGGTTTTTTGGTAAAGCACATCCCATTCTTGCGACCCTTCGGGAATAGTCCGGGAATAGGATTCCAAACGACGCCGCACTTTTTGATCTAGCTCGGCCTCCAGCTTCATATGTTCGGCAATCACGAGCTTGATTTCTCGAAGGGCTTTTGCCTGATCGCCTACTAAACT
>JAOUQB010000519.1 GCA_029879555.1 Nitrospirota bacterium
TTCTCTTTGCCCCTTCCTATATTTTTTTAACAATTATGAAACTTCTGGTCATTGGTAATGGTGGGCGTGAACATGCGCTCGTGTGGAAACTCGCACAATCGCCGCGCGTCTCGAAAATCTATTGTGCGCCAGGGAATGCCGGCATGGCCCAGTTGGCGGAATGCGTCCCTCTTCGGGTCGATGACCTGCCAGGATTGCAAGCCTTTGCCACAGATCAGGCCATTGACCTGACCATTGTGGGACCGGAACTGCCGTTATCGTTAGGCATCGCCGATGAATTTCGTAAAGCCAAGCTGCGAATTTTTGGTCCGACACGCAATGCTGCACGCATTGAATCCAGCAAATCCTTCGCCAAAGAATTGATGGTACGGGAACACATTCCCACCGCGGCTTCCCGAACATTCGATCAGTTGGATGCGGCGTTAACATGGTTGGAATCCTGTCCTCTGCCCATTGTGGTGAAGGCCGATGGCCTGGCTCAAGGCAAGGGAGTCATGATCTGTGCCACCAAAGCCGAAGCCCAGGAGGCGGTGAACAGTATGTTAGGGGATCAGCGGTTTGGGGAAGCGGGCTCGCGGGTGGTTCTTGAAGAATTTTTAGAAGGCGAAGAATTGACGGTCATGGCCTTTGTCGATGGTCGAACCGTCATTCCGATGATCCCCGCGCAAGATCATAAACGTATTGGTGTAGGCGATACCGGACCCAATACCGGTGGCATGGGTGCCTACGCCCCCGCCCCACTGGCCACACCGGAACTGCAACGGCGGATTCTGGAAGAGGTCTTCCATCCTGCCGTGACGGGTCTATCCAGAGTGGGAAGTCCGTTTTATGGCGTGCTCTACGCAGGCTTAATGATCAAAGATGGCAAACCCTATACGCTCGAATTTAACGCCAGGTTTGGCGACCCGGAAACCCAGGTGGTGTTGCCGCTTTTAGAAACCGACCTCTTGGCTATCATCGAAGCCGTGGTTGAACATCGCTTAGATCAAATTCAGGTGTCGTGGCACAAGCAGGCAGCTGTGTGTGTCGTGCTCACATCGGACGGCTATCCGGGATCCTATCCGACCGGATTGCCAATCACGGGATTGCCTGAACGACCCACGGAATCAATGGTGGTTTTTCATGGGGGGACGACGCAGGCGGAGCAGGCGGTACTCACCAATGGTGGACGAGTCTTAGGGGTCACCGCATGGGCAGATACGATTCGAAAGGCACAACAGCAGGCGTACGCCGCCTTGGCACCAATTCAATTCAAAGGCCGGTATTACCGCTCCGACATCGCGCATCGTGTGCTATCGGACAGACCTAATAATTGACAGAATCGCGAGACTCTGTCATTGTTGAGTGTGTTTGGTTCGCGTTTCCCCTAAGACTATGGCCATTATTCTTCCCTTCAGCTTTCCTCCTTCTGCCGAAGTCATCAAACAGGTTGAAACGTGTGTGCAAAATGGAGGAGTCGTGGCAGTCCCCACCGATAGTTTCTATGCCTTAGCCGTAGGCGTTTTTCAGCCAGCCGCCTTAAAACGGTTGCAGGCGATCAAAGCCGATCGCGATCACAAGCCTTTTCCTGTATTGATCAGCGACCCCGATGACCTCGATCAAGTTTCCGAAGACCCTTCTGATGTAGCCCAAAAACTCATGAAACAGTTTTGGCCCGGGCTCCTCACGATTTTATTCAAAGCCAAACCCTATATGTTGCCGGCGTTAAAAGGGGAGGCCGGTATCATCGGCGTGCGCCAACCCGATGCGGCTGGTCTGTGCAAAATTCTAAGCCGGACCGGCCCCTTAACCGGGACCAGTGCCAATGCCACCGGCGACGCTCCGGCCCAGTCCGCAGAACAGGTCATGGAACAGCTTGGATCAGACATCGACCTCATCCTCGATGGCGGCCCAACTCCGGGAGGCGAACCCTCCACCGTCATCCAACTCGAACCAGACTTCCAAATCATCCGCCATGGGGCGATCTCTCAAGAAGCTCTCGAAAAAGCCCTTCAATAAGCGAATCGATTGACAGAGCATGCAGCGCTTCACACAATCGCGTGGCGTGAAAGTGTAAGTTGCACCGTATGCTCCTCTGATTTTCAAATAATGTGGGCTTCAAAATGGTTCTCTGTGTCACATCAGGAAAACCCATGTGCGTTCATTGTTGGAATGTCCTTAATCGGTGGCTGCCATAGGTTGTTCCGTAATGGATGCCCCCCAAACCAGGTGCACATGGATCTATGTCCGCAGCTTGGCAGCCATCGTTTAGCGGACATCAGGACTGCGTGTGGCTTATCGCATCGCGGGTCGGTGAGTTTCATCACCACCCAGATCCGTTAGCGGATTCGGGCAAATGCCCAATTTGCAAAGGCCATCCAGCGGGTGACTTAGTATATTATGGAACACGCAACCTGATAATCATCTAGCAGACTCCT
>JAOUQB010000521.1 GCA_029879555.1 Nitrospirota bacterium
CTCCATCCTACTCGGGCAGCCGCTGGCTATCTTATCCAGACGGACGCTCCTATTCTACTGGATTTTGGTCCACGAACGCTCTCTAATTTACTGAAAACAGGCGTGGACCGCCATACAATTAAACACCTACTTTTTACCCATTATCATACCGATCACTTCTCGGATTTTCTGACGTTTTTCTTCGATGCCGTCTGCCATTCCATGTTTGCAGACGTTCGACCCGACCTCACGATTTATGGTCCTCCCGGGACTAAACGACTCTTTGGGATGATGTTCCGAACATTCCCCAATTGGTCGGATCCACCCTTTCAGGTAATTCTCAAGGAAGTGAAAGATCGGCCATTTGCAATTGGCAATACCCAGGTGACGCCGTTACCGATGACCCATTCTGATCAACAAGTCTGTCTCGGCTACCGTGTGGAGTATCAGGGTCGGTCGGCAGCCTTTTCGGGAGATGCCATGGCCTCACCGAATTTGGTGAAGTTATGCCAGGATGTTGATCTGGCCATCTTGGATTGCTCCTTTTCGTCCCATGCGCCGGGTGGCTCGCATATGCATGCCGAAGATTGTGGAAAAGTGGCAAAAAAGGCCAAGTTAAAAAAACTCGTTCTATCACATTTTTACGAGACGGCAGATCGGTCCAACGTCGTCGCCCAGGCCCGCCGACATTTTTCAGGACCAGTAATCAAAGGAAAAGATCTCCTGACTTTAAAAACTGGGTAAGCATCTCAGATGGTCTAGGCTTGAAGGAGATCTATGCTAGCCCACGCCTGCAGGTTGGCTGACGGGGCTGACGCTCAAATTATGGAGTGGACCTTGTTTTTAGCCAGGCGAATTGGTCGGTCTCTCCCATGCTTATGTCAAGACGATTCGATGTGTCGACTTGGGAGGAAATGGTTTTGGGCCCTTGTGCCGAATCATCAACGGTTGTCCCCTTCGGGACGCACCAGATAACAAGCTCGGCTGCTGGGCCGAACCCCTGCTTTTCAAAATGGCTAATCCCGAACATCTAGCGAAACTCAAGGAAGGCGTCGAGGCCTGAAATGCGTGGAGGAAAGATCATCCTATACGCTGGCCCGCAAACTCAGACGAACCCGCTTGGACAGACGGCGGACGCCTACACTTTATCGAAACAGACTCCACCATTCCTGATCTAACCGAAGTGAATTTATCTCAACAAAATCTTCGTAAATACAATCTTTCTGTAGTGCGTTTTTGTAAGGCAAATCTTACTGGGGCTGACCTGTTGGAAACAGATATTGCTGGGTCCCTCCTACGAAACGCCAACCTTGCCGGGGATTTTCTGCCTGGCGCAAATTTTAATCATGCGGAGCTGCAGGGAGCAAACTTAACAAAAGCAGATCTGAGGCGAACTGTTCTGCAAGATGCGAATCTGTCTCGATCAATACTGTGTGGAGCAACAGGACATCTAGGACGTTTTCGTGGAGCCAATTTTTTCGAAGCGGATCTTTCTGGAGCCTCGTTTAACACTGCAGACTTTTCTGGAGGAAACCTTTCTTGGGCTAACTTAGGGAAAGCAACACTTGAAGATGTGAACCTCTCCGGTGTCAATCTGAGCGAAGCAAATCTTGAACAAGCCTCTTTAGAAAGGACAATTTTTGGAGATACCAATTTAAAGAATGCTCAACTCTCAAATTGTAGGTTTGCAGGCCCCTGTACCCTTGATCACCGGACACTCCAACAATCCGGACCACTCCCACTCGCCTTTCTACGGGGCTGTGGTCTCTCTGACAAACTCATCGAATTTGTTCCCTCTCTTTTTAACGATCAAGCCATACATTTCTATTCGTGTTTCATCAGCTACTCTTCGAAGGATGAAGACTTTGCTAAACGTCTCCATGTCGACCTCCAAGATGCCGGAGTGCGTTGTTGGTTTGCTCCAGAAGATATGAAAACCGGTGACAGAATCCTTCAACGCATTGATGAGTCTATTAAGGTCTACGATAAACTCATGATCATTCTCTCTAAACAATCGCTATTCAGTGATTGGGTGGAAGATGAAGTTGAAACAGCCCTCGAAAAGGAAAGGAAAAAACGCTCTACTGTTCTGTTTCCTATTCGCGTTGACCAAGCCATTGAAGAAACAGATATAGCCTGGGCCGCAAAAATTCGAAGAACCTGTCACATTGGTGACTTTTCCCAATGGAAAGACCATGATGCTTATCAGGTAGCCTTTAAGAGGTTGTTGAAAGACCTGAAAGAGGACACACTAACCTTAGAGCTTGAGAGGGGATGACACTCCAACATGGGCTGGATATACAGATGTCAGAAAAGGGGCGAAGTCTTTTGCTGAGAGTTTTCGTTGTTGATGCAGGAGAACTCTGTAAAGAAACAGAGTTAGTGCGGTAATTCAACGTCGGGTGGTTCGTTTTCTAGCAACTCC
>JAOUQB010000522.1 GCA_029879555.1 Nitrospirota bacterium
CATCGGCCTGGTGTTTTGGGGTGTGGCCGAGCCGACCTCGCATTTTCATGACCCTCCGACCGGTGAAAGCGGTACCGCTCAGGCTGCTCGCCTCGCTCTGCAGTACTCCTTTTTCCACTGGGGACTACACCCCTGGGGAATCTACACCATGGTCGCCTTGGCTTTGGCCTACTTCCAATTTCGAAAAGGCATGCCGGGATTATTCAGTCTGGGATGCCAACCAGTACTTGGTCGACATGCAAAAGGTCCCTTGGGAACAGCGGTAGATGTCGTTGCCGTTTTTGCTACGGTTTTTGGCGTTGCCACGTCCTTAGGGTTTGGTGCAGTGCAGATCAGCGGAGGGCTCTCATATGTGTTTGGAATTTCAAATTCACTCACCACACAATTGATATTAATCGCGATTGTCACAGTACTTTTTATGCTCTCGGCTCAAACAGGCCTCCATCGCGGCATCAAGTACCTCAGCAATCTCAATATGGTTCTGGCCCTATCCTTATTGTTTTTTTTGCTGTTTCTCGGACCCACCCATTTCATCTTGGAGGTTTTTCCATCAACCTTTGGGCACTATCTGCAGAACCTCCCAACCATGAGCCTCAATCTCGCGCCCTTCCGCGATTCCACGTGGATTCATAATTGGACCCTCTTTTACTGGGCCTGGTGGATTGCCTGGGCCCCGTTTGTGGGAACCTTCATCGCCAGAATTTCCAAAGGCCGGACCGTACGCCAATTCGTGCTGGGCGTCTTGCTGGTCCCATCGCTCTTTTGTGCCTTTTGGTTTACGGTCTTTGGTGGAACCGGGATTGCCTTAGAGCTTTTTCAAGACGTGCCCCTGAAGGCCGTCATGGACAAACAAGGCATGGAAGTCTTGCTCTTCACGGTGTTGGAGCAATACCCCATGGGCAGCATCATGTCCCTTATCGCCATCTTCCTCATCGGCACCTTTTTTATCACTTCCGCCGACTCCGCCACCTTCGTCCTCGGAACGCTCACCACTAACGGCAGCCCTAACCCACCGAATCACATTAAATTCACCTGGGGCGTCATCCAGTCACTCTCCGCCGCCATTCTGTTGTGGTCAGGTGGACTCAAAGGACTCCAAACCGGCGCCATCCTCGCCGCCTTCCCCTTCGTCTTCGTCATCATCATCCTCATAATTTCGCTATTGAAATCCTTCAAAGAAGAGGCCAGAGGGTAGGGCTTTGTCGATTCTTAATCTTAAAAACTGACAAATATTTATGTTTGAGGTAATTGTCGGGTCTCGGCCCGACGGTCCGAGAACCGGCATCTATCATTAACTGGAATCATTCCAGTTAATGAAATTGTATCTCCAAACAAATTGGGAATTATTTTGGATATTTATGGTTTAAGAAGGGAGAATTAATTTGGCTATTGAAACACTCGTGGGACTACAGGTCGTGGACGATAAGGGCTATCAATCGTATCGCGACGAGATGACACCCATTCTTGAACGCTACGGCGGAGGATTTGGCTACGACTTCAAGATTGCTGAAGTGCTGAAGTCTCAGACTACGGCCCCGATCAATCGAGTGTTTACCATTTCTTTCCCTAACCAGGACGCTAGAGATGCCTTCTTTTCTAACGAAGACTATCTTCACATTCGAAAACGCCATTTTGAGAGTGCCGTCACCCACACCACCATCATGGCCTCTTACCAACTTTAGAGACAATGACTTACACCTCTACACCATCATTCCTTCGTTTTTTCAGTAGCTTTATGTAGGATTTCTCGTTACCCTTAGGAGTCACTTTTCTGAAAATACTATCCACTCTTGATGATCAGGATGAACAGGCCTGTTCTCGAATTGGAGGATATTCTATGCTGCATGTGTCAACGAAAGTTGAACAGGGTGCCGTGGTGCTGGAACTTTCGGGGCGATTTGATTTTCATGTCATGGATCATTTCCTCTCGGCGTTGGAAGAGGCCGAAACCCTCCATCGACCTCGGCACGTCATCCTAGACTTAAGCCAGGTGAATTTTATTGACAGTATGGCCATCGGGCGTGTGGTAACCACCTGCAGAAAACTGAATCAAGCTTCAATCCGATTTACCGTGGCTGGCCAACAGGGTGAAGTGAATTCCACGTTGAAGGACATTGACTTTGATGGCATCGTTCCCACGGTAACGACAGTAGAAGAGGCCCTAACCTTACCTCCCTGGCAACATTCTCTCTAAAGGAGCGCCCATGCCCGAACACGATCCCAACCCACGCCATATGACCACCACGGAAACCATGCTCCGGTTCTATGTCTTTCTTGGGCAATATATCGACCGATGTCTAAATGAAGAGCATCGACGGTCCCTGCCCGAACAGGAGTTTCAACAACATCTGGCGACCACTCACGACCAGGTCGTGGAATTACTCGCCACCAACCGTGTG
>JAOUQB010000523.1 GCA_029879555.1 Nitrospirota bacterium
TTGTCGCCTTGCCAAGGCGAGGGTCGGGGGTTCAAATCCCCTTTCCCGCTCCAATTTTCTTCTTCTTTCTATCCCCTAGCATCAACTATCAATACGTTTGTTATTCTAACTGAATTTCCGCTGTTGTCTAAACATCTGAGAGAAAAATGATCCACCATGGTGGCGTTTCTTCTTCCATATGAGAAAACTGTTTCGCCGTAAAACTACTGGGGATGCCTTCCCATAATGCCCCGCGTCGAATCTCGACATAGCGAAACTTGGGCCAAAAAGACGGTGTTGTTAACGGAGTTTTCTCAGAACTCATAGAATCTCGAAATGTAGAAACCCTGGCCAGGTCAATTCGGTCACCGATAGCTAGGGAGTTCAATTCCTTGTAGACATCTCCAAAGATAGTGGGCCGCGTTTCGTTGGTAAAGATTTTATTCCGGGGACGAAACCCATCATCTGCTAAAATCTGGCTTAACAGTTCCCAAAAGACTTCATCATCAATCGCCGATAACACCCCGACCCGACTTCGTTGTGTCATGAACTGTAAAAGGGCTAAAGGTCCGACAATATCGAATTTCCAGGGAGGGAACGTTAGGTCCTGCCCTTGGTGAGAGACCTCCAACACCGCCTCCCCTTCATAGCGGCTCAATCGTGATTGACCTCGTGTGGCCCTGAGATGATCATCTATGAGTTGGCGATCAACCCGGCTGGGCTCATAGGCAAACGTGGGATTGGCAGGAGCATGGCAGGTACACATCGTGTAACAGGAGAAGACACCTTTCGCATGACCAAATTTCTCTAGATCCATCCCTCCCCAAAATTGATAGGTCAATTCTTCTGCCGGAAAACTTTTCAAATAGTGATCCCGCTCCCGATTCTTGTGGTAAACCCCTCCCACTCGTGAACCAGGAGTGAGGCGATCAAAGGCATGTATCTTGAGCGCCGTTTTGCGCGCCCGCAATTGAGAAACATACTGGTCAACTATTTCTTGTTCAAAGGTTAAATCGCCAGCGCCGATGTCCAGCAACGTTGGGGGCCCCGACTGCAGGAGAATATCATAGGGGTTTCGACTTTCCCGCAGGCAACCCTCCATTTCTTCAGTAGAGCAATGCTCTTCAGTGCTTTGCTCTTTTTCACCAACGGCTAACACGCCCCAGACAAGAAGTGCACGAAAAGCTTTCGAGGGCGGCAAACCCGTCAACTCTTTTAAATCTTGATGTATTTCTCCTGTTTTAATGCCCTGCCCAAACTGCTCAACGACCTGAATCAATCGTTTCTGAAAGCTCGGCACGAGATCGGCTTGTTGAATGGATTGGATCAGAGCGGGAATATTTCTGGCTAACGGTTCTGGCGCCATGAATTTTCGACTGGCTTCCCAATGTTGGGGGAAAGACTCTCGAACCGCTTTGATTTGTGCACGAAACTCTTGGATATTCAATATCGGTCTATCCTTTTCTCTGCTCTACTCTTATGGTCCGTAGGGTATGGGTCTGTTGAAAAAAGCCGCCAGCGGCGTTCTCGTCAGTTTTCCGTGCTCACGTAATACCCGTACGCTCCGCGCGCAAAACTGGCTGCGGCCTTGCTGAACGGACTTTTTTGAACAGACCCGAAGCTACGGATCACATAGGCTTTCCTGGCCAAATGTGCCCTTTGATATCTTTATTATTCAACACTCCCATTCAGTTCAGGCGGCACATCGGCGAATTCTTCAAATTGATTGAATGTCAAATGGTTTTTTAACGGAAAGCAGTTCGGGTATTTATTTCTCTGGTGTCTTAAGAGGCTTGTCATACACCGTACTCCGATGGGCTACCCGAAGCAGGAGGACCACCAGTTTTTCGTCTTCAATGCGACAGATGGCCCGGTAATTACCGATCCGATACCGCCACAAACCGGCAAATGAAGACTTCAGGGATTTCCCAAGGGCGCGGGGATCAAAAGAAGGCACCATCCGCTCATCAAAATAGTCAAGAACCTGTTGCTGGGCCGTTCGGTCCAGTTTTTTCATGTCCTTGACGACACGGCTGTCAAACTCAATTGTCCAGGCCAAGTTCCTGCCTCATCTGTTGACTGCTCAGGCGCATGGCAGGGGTTTCCAGCCGCTGTTCGGCAATATAGCGATCTTCCAATTCGTCAATATGTTCCTCAAGTAGTTGCCGGATATAAAACGTCTTCGTCCGGCCCGTCATCTCAGCTAGATGATCAAGTCTGCTTTCCAAATCCTTGCTTAATCTTAGGGTGGCCATCCCACACTCCTTTCGTTACTTGTGATACATGTGTTCATCGTACTACAAGTAAGGCGAATCTTCAATTTTCTTACTTTAATCAACAAGGCACATCCACCAAGTCTACGTCTTAAAGCCACACAACGCATCAAGAAAAACACGAAAATTTCCAGAATTGGCCCATC
>JAOUQB010000524.1 GCA_029879555.1 Nitrospirota bacterium
GGTTCGAATATGCGTAAGACAAATCAGATGAGTGATAGCCGGCACATCTAAGCCCTCATAGGCCATCGCCACCGTAATCAAGCAATCGATGGCCCCACTGCCTTGACGTTTAAACGCTTTAATCGCCTGGTAGGCGGCTGTGGAATCTTCACTGGTCGCGATCGTAGCCGGGACGCCTCGTGCTTGCAGCCAGGCCGTATACTTCTGCGCCTGCTCAATATTGGCCGCAACCACTAACAGCTTTGCACGAGGATGCTGAAGGCGATGGTTCTGCCAATGCTGCACCCCGGCTCCAAGAAGTTCAAGTGCTGCTTCAGTTTTCAGTGCGGTCAGGAGAGCCGCCGAGCTTTGCTTTCCCGCTAACGCCAAGCTTTCCACATGATGCTCAGCTCCCTGAGCATCCAACCATGTCGCCTGACAGTTGGCGTAGTGCACAGTAAGATCGATACAGGCCTGCTCGCGTAGGGCATCGGCTAGAGTGTAGCGAATCACGGCACGGGATGGAGTGCTCTCCCAATCGATACGATCCCCACGCGCCGTCTCCACATAGGGTAAAAATGCGATCGGGGTACCCTCTCCACGCTCAAAGGTGCCACTCATGAGCACCCGCAGGACGGCTTGATCGTAGAGCGGCTGAATCGCCTGATGCCAGATGCCACCTTCTTCCAGATGATGCGGTTCGTCCAAAACCAGAAGATACCGCTTTCGGCGAAACTCTTTGGCATTGACTTTTCGGGTGTCTGCCGCAAGGGCCTGGTAGGTCGTCACATAGGCAGCACACCCTTTGGTCGGATGGGCTTGATTGGTGCTCATCATGGCCTCGAGCCGATGACCTAAAAGCGCTCGATGCCCGGGATGCTGAAACCCCCGTGCGCCCTGATCCTGCAGCACACTGCGTGGGACAATCCAACAGAGCGCGTCAGCAACGGCTGGAATCAAGCGTGCTGCGAGAATTTGCGGCAGCAAGCTCTTCCCCCCACCAGGCGTGACCGCACAGACAATGTCTCTGAGTCCTCGCCCACCCAGAATTTCCTCGCAGATGTCCGCCAATTCGCGTTGATGCCGGCGTAGCCTCATCCTACCCTTTGGCTAATTGAATCGGAGGGAAGGGATGCTCGGGGTCGCGCCGGACCTTGTTTTTTTCGGTAGGTGATTGATTGATCTTCGCACGATTGTGCGCACTCACGGGATCTTCAATATGGCCACATTGGAGGCAACGGTCCATGAGGATGACCTGGCTGCTCCCCTCTCTATCATAGACCGACTCTTTCACAATCAGTCCGCCACATCGAGCACATGCCATGCTGCGTTCCTTTCTTCGTCTGGTCAAATAGTTTTCAGAATGAGCCTCGGGCACGGGAACGATTCCTGGCACCCGTAAAGACATAGAGATACCGAAAATGTAGGTAATTTGGCAATCATATCCATGAACTTACTTTGACCTGGCAAAATCCTCTCTCCGAGACCTGACGCTTCCCTCCCATTCTACCGGGCAGTATTTGCCAGACCTCCGACTCATCCTGTAGGCTCCCCATCCTCATTCCTGACCAACAGAGACCTGAGGCGTCATAGCGGGATGGATAGATTCCTGCACCATTGAGCTTCAAAATTTCTCTCGGGAACAACCCTCCTGATCAGAAACGCCCCAAAGAGGCTCTGCGGTTCCTGACTTGACTTCAGGGTGTAACGACCGTACATGAAATCACGATAGAGGAGAAGCCATGCCCAAAGCGAAACGCGAAAAAAATTGTTATGTGTGTGGAGAAGACGGGTGGGTACGGATGACCTTTATGACCTGCTGCACCTGCTCCCGTCATTATTGCAGCAAACATGGTGACCCCAAAATGGATGAATGCACCGCCTGCCTTGAGGGTGGGGAGGAAATGTAGTCTCCGCCAGACAATGTGAGCCAGCTAGACATTGCTCATCACAGCGCGCCCTTCTATCATAACTCACTGAACCCTCGCTTTCAGGTCTCTACCTCCCATGGCCGTTCCTTCAAATATATCGCTGGGCAACTCTCTCAAGAGCGCCAACCGCCTGGCCTTTTATGAGGGGCACAAAGAGATTGCCAAGCTCATGATCCTGGTCGTGTTTTTGTTTCCTCTATTTGGGGTCTATATTAGTGGATTACTGGGGGCTGTAGTTGGCCTTTTTCTCTCCCTTGTGGCATATTTCCTGACTCCCTACGTCATTCTGAATCTTGCCAAATAAAGACCTCTCGGCCTTCCTCGGCCCTTAAAGAACATAATCTTATCCATGACAAAAAATCTTGCTATAAATTGACCAACTAGAAGTATAAAAAATATAAAGAATAAGATGAATATTTGCTTTACATTTCCATTTCGCAAAAACAATAAACACCATTACTGCATTGTATATTATGTGTTTTCCCAT
>JAOUQB010000525.1 GCA_029879555.1 Nitrospirota bacterium
GGGACAGGACGCCATCCCGGATTATCTCTCGGTAAGTTTTTCTTCCACCGATTACGTGGGGCATCTTTTTGGTCCGTCCAGTCTTGAAAGCGAGGATAATATTTTGCGGTTAGATCGCACTCTGGCTGATCTGTTGGCTTTTGTGGATCAGCATGTTGGATTACAAAACACGTTGATCGTGCTCTCGTCCGATCATGGCGGACCTGAAGTGCCCGGCTATCTGAATGAATTTGGTGTCGCGGCCAACTACGTCAACCCGGATACCTGGGATAAGGAAGCCGGCATTCAACGTCTGAAGCAAACCTTCGGCATCGGCAAAGAATTGATTCAGCGGTATTCCCACCCCTATGTGTATCTCAACCAAAGCGTGATTCAGGAGAAGGGGCTCAATCAAGCTGATGTTGAGCGGACCGTGGCGGCAGAGTTGGTTAAGTTTGAAGGGGTCGCGTTGGCGGTTTCCAGCCGTGCCCTTCAGGAAGGCAATCTTCCGGATACCTCCCTATACCGATCTGTGCTGAACAACTTTAACCCGACACGTTCAGGGGACATCTTCGTCATCTTTGAACCGCATTGGTTCATCAATGATTTTGACGGGTTGACGGTGGCTGCCACCCATGGTTCCCCATGGACGTATGACACCTACGTTCCTCTCGTGTTTGTGGGGCAAGGCATTCCCCACCAGAATATCCACCGCCGCGTGCACACGGTGGCCCTGGCACCAACCCTGTCCTCACTCCTCAACATCAAGGCCCCGTCTGGTGCCATGGGAGGAGCATTGCAAGAAATCTTTCAGTGCAATGCAGATTAAGCAGGATCTGAATTTAACGAGCGGTGTAGTTTTTAAAAGGTACCGATCAAAACGGAAGAAGATTCAAGTAGGGGAAATTCGTCAGTGTGAATATTATTGTGTGCGCAGCGATGTGTTTGAGTGGGAACCTGGGTGACGGACCGTTCCGGCCTGGAAACGTATGCGGGTGATGCCCTCCCGATCACTGACGACCAACCCAGAATCGAGTACGCTGATTGGGTCCGCTATGATGAGCTTCAACGGGTATTACCTGCATTGATCGCGCTTCGTACCGATCCGCCGTTACGTGGCGCAGACGATTCCTTCCTGACGTCGATGACTGTTGAACGCCAGCGCCTGTTGCTCTTCTATCAGGCTTCGCTGAACGCCATGGCCGGCCATCAGGCGCTGTGGGCGCGAGACATGCAGCGCGTGTTTGAAGGCGACGGCGACAACCTATACTATAAATGGTTTGGAGCAAACAGCCAATGAAAAATCGATTGGCATGCGTCTACCGAACCAGGCTTAGTGTCGGTATGGCAGCCGCGCCAATCGGCATGCTAATTTATAACGTGTGTGCGATAACTCAGTGCCACCTGAATCGGCACATCATTTCGTGAGGGGCTGTTAGAATTTGAAAGTAAAAGTACAGATATAATTTTATGGAGAAGAAGCCTTGATGTTAAAACATTTTATGAATGGTGTTCGAGGGCGGTCCTTAATGGTGTTGGTTCTTGCCATGACCCTTATCCCGTTGGCAGCTATTGCGCAGGACAAGGCTGTAACGCCTACCAAACCACGCCTGATCCTGCAGATCACCGTCGATCAGCTTCGCGGCGATTTACCGATGCGCTATTACGAACGTCTAGGGGAGGGCGGGTTTCGGTATTTGTGGGAGAAGGGCACGGTGTATACCGACGCGCATCACGCGCACGCCAACACCGAAACCATCGTGGGCCATGCTACCCTGGCCACAGGAGCCCACCCGGCTCTGCATGGCATGGTCGGGAATCTCTGGTTGGACAGGGAAACAGGGAACCTGACGTATAACATTGAAGATTCACGCTATCCGCTTCTGACCAAAGGCGCCGACGTGGATCAGCAAACAGAGATCGATCCCACCCAAAAGGCGGCCGGCACCGACGGGCGTTCTCCCATGGCGATTCTGGGTACGACTTTTAGTGACGAGCTGGCGATCCACACGGCCGGACAAGCCAAAATTTTTGGAGTCTCCGTGAAGGACCGGGGCGCGGTCTCCATGGCGGGCCATGCCGGGAAGGCGTTTTGGTTTTCAAAAAAGACCGGAGAATTTGTCACCAGCAGCTACTATTATAAAGGGTATCCATCCTGGGTCACGCAGTGGAACGACAAGCGGCTCCCTTTTTCATATGGGAACACCTCATGGGAGTTGCTTCATGAACCTTCCTCCTACTTGTTCGGCCAGGCGGATGACCGGCCCTGGGAAACGAACTTTCCGGGATATGGGCGAATCTTTCCCCATCCATTCGGGAAACCTGACCACAAATATTTCACCACCTTCCTGACGCTGAGTCCGGTGGGAGATGAATTGACACTCGACTTTGCGAAAGCGCTGATTCAAGGTGAA
>JAOUQB010000526.1 GCA_029879555.1 Nitrospirota bacterium
AACCGTTAAGCAACTGCTCTAAAACACTGTGGTGGGTTTGACTCAAATCTCATCAGTTGCACAGAGCTGCTCCTTGGAGGGCCTAAAATGGCCGCTGAGCAGATTCCGAGCCGCCTGTCCCGAAATATTCAGTTTTGAGATATTGGTAGGCTTCGATAATTTTCCGAAGCTCCGGCTCGGAACTGCGATCACCCTGACGACTATCCGGATGAAGCTTTTTAGCACGCTCTCGAAACGCCCGGGTCACCGCCAATAAAGAGGACCCAAATTCGATTTCTAAGATTTCGAATGCCTGAATGGCGGATCGGACTTCGCCAGCTGCGGCCATTGGGTCTCCACCACCCCCTGCCGCCGCTTTAAAGAAATTAAACAGATTGATTTTGTTCCGCCGCCGACGAGGACGCTGTCGGATTTCACTCTCAAATTCTTCGAATCGATCTTCAATAAATTCCAATCGAGCCTCCAACCGTTGAGCGGTGTTGAGCTCACTGATATGCTCCACTTCTTCTTCCACCACCTCCAGCATCCGATCAACTTCCAACAAGCCCTCCTCCACATGTAGATAGGCTTCGGTCCGCTCTTGGAACATGGTTTCAATGGCAAAATCTAAACTTTTTTCTGTTTGCGCTCGAAGTTGTGCGATACGTCGGGTCATCCCGGCCACAAATTTCCGTCGATTGTGATTATTTAATGCCATGTCATCCGCTCAAACAGCTCGCCAGGGAATGAAACCGCGCCATTGTATCACAACCTTCTCTCTCAATTGGTCGACCCAAGGAGGTCGTTCTGCACGCCAAATCCGCGACCGAATGGAATCCAGGCATTGCCCAGTATTTAGAGGGCTTGGTATCCTGCCTACCCGTAACCCAAAAGAGGAATGATGCCACCCATCCCATACACCATGAAACCGATTCATTGTAATTTTTCAACCACCTAGACCGTGAAGGAGGTCCTTATGACACACAAAACTTACCTGCTTGGCCTGCTTGTCGCATTGTTGCCAACGCTTCCTGCCTGGGCAGCAAACCCTGCCGGATACGGCAGCGCTGGAGGAGAATTTAATATTAAGATTTCTCGAGTACCCGCGAATGAACTCAAAGCCGCCAAAGCCCTCCAACCCCCTATTGAAGCCACACCCGAAATTCTCGCTGAAGGCAAAGAAATCTTTTTAGGGCGAGGAGGCTGTATCAGTTGTCATGGAGCAGAAGGAAAAGGCGACGGCGCTGCAGCCAAAAACTTGCCCATTCAACCACGAAATTTTACCAACCCAAAATTCAACACGTACCGTACACCAGGTGAAATGATGTGGGTCTTGAAAAATGGCAGTATGGGGCAAACAGGTCGCGTTCCTGGAACCGGTATGTTGCCGGTGGTGCAACCGAACGGTTTTATTTCCGAATCTGATGGATGGAAAGTCCTCTTGTACGAACGAAGCCTGGGAGAGACGAAATAATCCATCGCGATTTCTGAATGTTCTGTGAAAATTTGGCACACACCATCGATAACCCCTGAGGTGAAATGATCTGTTCACTATGACTCATCCTTCAAACGAACACCAACCCAATCGTCTCATTCACGAAACCAGCCCCTATTTGCTGCAACATGCGCACAATCCTGTGGATTGGTTCCCCTGGGGGGAAGACGCCCTTACACAGGCCAAAGAGCTCAACAAACCGATTCTCTTATCGGTTGGGTATTCGGCCTGCCACTGGTGCCACGTGATGGAACGAGAGTCGTTTGAGAATGAGGCCATCGCTAAACTCATGAATACGTATTTCATCAATATCAAAGTCGATCGAGAAGAACGACCGGATATCGATGAAATCTACATGCAAGCCACCACGGCCATGAACCAGGGCCATGGCGGTTGGCCCATGACGGTCTTTCTCACGCCCGATCAAGAACCGATTTTTGCCGGCACCTACTTCCCACCTACCGATAAATGGGGAAGACCAGGCTTTGGGTCGATTGTCACAAACATTGGAGAAGCCTGGCTCAAAGACCATTCCACTATTGTGCAACAAGCCGAACGGTTTACCTCAAAACTGCGTTCGGCATTACAGCCAGCCTCCCCATTAGCGGTGGGTGAAGCGGACATTGAGGGCGCGGTCAAACAATTCGCCCATGATTTTGATTCACGCTACGGGGGCTTTGGCCGCGCACCAAAATTCCCTCCAGCCACCGGCCTGTCGTTTCTTCTTCGTCAATATCATTGGAGTCGACAAGAAAAAATCCTCACCATGGTCACGAAGACCCTAGACGGCATGGCCACCGGAGGCATGTACGATCATATTGGCGGAGGCTTTGCCCGCTATTCTACCGATGATGAATGGTTGGTCCCACATTTTGAAAAAATGCTGTACGACAATGCCCTGTTGGCTCGCACCTA
>JAOUQB010000527.1 GCA_029879555.1 Nitrospirota bacterium
GGGCGACGCCCCGATCGATCATGAAAATTTTCATGCTCAATGGCTTGGTGATTGGATTAGTCGGAACGGGTATTGGGGTGCCCTTAGGGTATTCGTTTCTATGGCTCATCGAAAATTATTGGACCTTCGATGCCTCGGTCTACTACATTTCTCGAATTCCGGTTCACATATTGCCATTGGATGTGGTGCTCGTCGCGACGTCGGCGATTCTTATCAGTTTCGCCGCGACATTTTACCCCTCCTGGCAAGCGGCCAAATTAGATCCGATCAACGCGCTGCGCTATGAATAACGTGGACACTCCGAAAGTGGCAACGCCTGCCCCATTGGTTCAGGTCGACAACCTTCAACGATCCTTCAACATGGGGAACCAAACCGTGCATGTCCTGAATGGCATCACGATGACCATCCAACGAAAAGAGATGGTGGCTATTATTGGTGCGTCTGGCGCAGGGAAAAGTACCCTCCTGCATATCCTTGGTACCTTAGATCGACCGACAAAAGGGCAAGTCCTGTTTGAAGGCCAAAACCTGTTCACCGTCAGTGAAACGGCGCTGGCCAATTTTCGCAATCGACGGATCGGATTTGTCTTTCAGTTCCATCATCTCCTTCCGGAATTCACCGCGTTGGAAAACGTCTCGCTTCCGGCCCTGATCCAAAAGGTCCCTAAATCCACAGCCTTGGAGTCGGCAAAAGCTCTGCTAGCTGAAGTGGGCTTATCCCATCGCATGCATCATAAACCTGGGGAGTTATCTGGAGGAGAACAACAGCGGGTCGCCGTCGCCCGAGCACTGATCCGCCAACCCAACCTGGTCCTGGCCGATGAACCCACAGGCAATTTGGATACACAGACGGGAGATGAATTGTTCGAATTACTGCGGAAGTTAAATGAAACACATGGGACCGCGTTTATCATCGTCACGCATAATGAGAAACTCTCCCATCAAACTGATCGCTTGATCCACCTCCAAGACGGCCAAATTCTCGAAGACCGCAATCTTAAAGAAGCCCTTTCTTCATCGACAATCGACTAGCGCTTCTTCATGGAGAAAGAACCGTCAAGAGACACTGGTTGCTGATTCATTTCCCTTCGTTGTTCATAGATGTGAATTGTCCCCCCCCTCAAGAAACCCCTCGCAAGGAAACAGAGAGTGCCTGGGAGAGAGGCCATCAAAATTTCCGCGTTATTTTGAAGCCCATGAAGCCTCCTCTTGATCGCTCTACCGGCCGGTCGGTATAGTCAATTTCATGTCTCACTCAACCAAACAATCCATTCTTGAAACAGCCCTAGATGTGTTGATGAAAGATGGGGTTGGCGCATTGACCTTAGAGCGAGTGGCTCGAGATGCTGGCTTGAGCAAGGGAGGCTTGCTCTACCATTTTGAGAGTAAAGAGCAGTTACTTGAAGGCCTCATCGAATTGCTCATGCTGGATTGGGATCGCGAACAAATTTCCGTATTCCCAACAGGATCCACATCTCAGAAACAGCCTTCTTCATCTTCCTTGACCACTCCTGAGCCAGGTATCGCCATTGATGTCCACCCTGACCAACAACCTCTTCAGGGGCGCCAAATCGCATCCATTCTCATGGCAGCTCGGGCGATCAACCCGACACTCCTTGATCCTATCCAAGAGCGATATAAACACATGCAGAACACCTCTCAACACAACGGAATTGCCCCTATACATCCGCTAATGTCGCGCCTCCTGACGGTTGGGCTGTGGTTCACTGAAGCCCTAGGACTCGCGCCGCCCACTCGTGAGCAGCGAGTGGGACTTGCCCAGGTCATTGAATCTCTCTCGAAACAAGAAGAACACATGCCCGAACCGCCCATAACCAAGATCTCTGCCCAACGCGAAAATTCCTTTTCCACGTTGGAATCTGCTCCGGCCCGGGTACATAACCTTGCCCAACAGGCAGACCAATGCATCAAGATTTCAGGGAAGGCACTCTTACAGAAACAAGGCCTCCAGGGATTCTGGCAGGGAGATTTAACAGCCGACACGACACTGGAATCCGACTATATCCTCCTCTTGCTGTGGCTGTATCCACCCGAGAACGGGCAATGGGATGCCACCACCCAAACAAAAATCAACAAAGCCATGGCCACGATCCTTGACCGGCAGCTCCCCGATGGTGGTTGGAATATCTACTTGGAAGGACCTGCCGAGGTCAATGCGACCACCCGTGCCTACGTGGCACTTCGTGTCGGCGGTTATTCCCCCGAGCATGACATCATGCAACGAGCACGCAAACGTATTTTGGCCCTTGGCGGCCTCCAGGCTACCAATAGCTATACCAAAAATAACCTCAGTATGTTTGGGCTCTTTCCTCGCAAGTACACGCCAAGTGTTCCACCAGAACTTGTTCTCATGCCAG
>JAOUQB010000528.1 GCA_029879555.1 Nitrospirota bacterium
AGGAATAGTCGAAAAATCGATCGCAAAGGTGATTTCGCCACCTGACCCCGGAAACACTGCCAAAATAGCAGGAGACGTGGGCTCAAACCAGGTATAAGGAAAGAGTCCGACAATTTTCGCCCGATAGACAGCGCCTCTTTGATCTTGGCCAACGACTCGTGCTTGCACATCAAACCGAATACGTTCGGGTTTGACGACCTGCGAGTCCTGTTTAATAAGCAGGTAACTCTCGCGTGCAAAATCTGGAGAATCGCCAAAGATTGTCACGACGACTTGCAAGGCGCCTTCTGACACGACCCTCTGGATATCTTGCTCGGTCGGGTGCTCCCCCCGTAACCCATAATGGCTTGCCAGGACAGCCACCCCATTTATTTTAGTCACCAAAAATCCATGGGGCTCAAATTGTTCATGTGAACCAAAATGCCAATACAATTCGTTCGGAGGTCGGTGTTGTTGAGCAAAATCAATCCCTCGTTTCACTGCCTGTTCCACCTGCTTCTGATCGGGATCTGTGAGAATAGCCAGTGCAGATGGTGTCGAACAAATAATCCAGAGACCTGCCATGCTCCACCACAAATTTTCAAAAATCTTAAGTTTTACTTTATTTATCATTTTTGGCATCAAATTTTTTGCAATGTAATGAAGCTTCTTTCCGTCAAAAATGGTATATAAACATTCTAAACGCATAAAACTCTTTACAAAGCTTCTGCCTCTTGCCACCATAGCGTTAGATGTCAAAACAAATCTGAATTGACAAGATTGCGGCGTCGATGGTAATACCATCACTTTTAGATTTAAGTCATTAAAAATACACGAGTTTTTCTTTTCAGGGGGAGGTTCCACTATGGCCGGTGCCGAAGAGGCTGCCAAACAACAATTCGTGAATTTTAGCTTTTACAAGGTCGATCCCTTGTGGCGACGTCTTCCTAAAGAACAGCGCGAACAGGGTAAACAAGAATTTATTCGCGCGGCTGAAGAATACAATGGGAAGGTTATCGTCGTGCCGTATACCACGACCGGCATCCGAGGAGATTGCGACTTTTTGTTGTGGCGCATTAGTTATGATTTGGAAATGTTCCAAGAAATGAGCTCCAAACTC
Organism: Nitrospirota bacterium; assembly: GCA_029879555.1. GTDB lineage: Bacteria > Nitrospirota > Nitrospiria > Nitrospirales > UBA8639 > Nitrospira_E. Next base: position 1,100 of record JAOUQB010000528.1, read on the forward strand.
CTGGCGACTGGCTTGGGACAATATCTTACCAATCCCTACTCGTACCTTTCCATGACGAAACGCTCCATTTATGTCGACAACCATGTCCATGAGGGACAAGAGAGCCGTCGATTGAAGATTACCCCGGGTCGCGCAAAATATATCTTCGTGTACCCCTTTGAAAAAACGCGAGAATGGTACCTACTCACAAAAGCTGCGCGCCAAGGCATGATGGATGAGCACATCGAAATTGGCCATAAATACCCCTCGGTCAAGCTGAATACCACCTATTCTTTTGGGTTGGACGATCAGGAGTTTGTGGTCGCCTTTGAAACCGACTCCCCACAAGATTTTTTGGACTTGGTGATGGAATTACGTGGTACCGAAGGCAGTCGCTATGTCAAACGAGATATCCCTATTTTTACCTGTATCATGAAAAGCATGAAAGAAGTGGTGGAGACACTAGGAGGTTAACGATTCCCTCCTTGATTGACTGCCATTCAAGCTGACGCTCACTTGAATATGATGCACTGGCTACGAGTTTCGTAGCCAGTGTTTTTTTTGCCTTTTGAACCATCCTGGGGCCTTGATTCCTATTTTCCGGCAAGATCATTGACCCCATTTCGGGTTATTGCCACGGCCCTGCGCGATCAGGTCAGCTCCATGGTGATCTTTTGACAGCCATTTGAACGGTGTGGTATCACAACCCTATGATTTCTTACTAGTTTTTGAGGACACCAATGGAAGAAGAACAGAACATTTTATTCGTGCGAAGAGAACCAGATGGAGCCGTCACATTATACGTCGACGAAGATTGGGCCGCTGAACGAGGGGCAAACGTATCCGAATTAGTCAAGGTCCCCATCCCCCAGGAGCTCTACGCGAACGGAACAGTCCAGCAACTTCGCGAATATGCCGCCACGTATGTAGAATCTATGAGTGAAACCGATTCATCATCCTAACAATTCACCCCGCAACTGAGGAATTACTCATGGCCATCACGATTCCGTTTGAACATATCGAGTCATCCCTGAATGCCCTTCCTATTCAAAGCCGGACCATGCTTCAACTACTTTTACTGCAATATATCGATGTGACCCAAGATGAGATTGATTATATGGCCACGGATCAGCCCGACTCTCGCTTCTTAGCCGGCAAACAACCCCAAGGAAAAACCATTTCTTTGGAGGCCGTGCAAAATGTCACCTCCCGATCCAATCAATATAAAGGGTATTACCGCCAAAAACGTGAACGGCCGGGCATGCATGTGGAATTTTTAAAAGAATCTCTTCTCCTC
>JAOUQB010000068.1 GCA_029879555.1 Nitrospirota bacterium
GGTGGGCAAATGCCCTTGGCTCGCCGTTTGCCCAAGCGAGGGTTTACCAATACATTTCGACTTGAATATACAGTGATAAATATTCAAGTTCTTGCCACTAAAGAAAATACTACTGATTTTAACCCATCCGTTTTTAGGGAATTAGGCCTTTTAAAGGGGCGTAATTCACGAATCAAGATTCTTGGCGAGGGAGATATCGGCCGTGCGCTAGTGGTCGAAGCCCATAAATTTAGTGGTTCCGCCAAACAAAAAATTGAAGAGGCGGGTGGACAAGCCAAGGTGATTGGCCGTGCTTGAACGGCTTGTTACAAGCCTTCAAAATATCTTAAAAATTCCTGAGTTGCGCAGCCGGGTATTTTTTACTTTGGCAATGTTGGCTGTATATCGGGTTGGGGCACATATTCCCACTCCTGGTATCAACAACGAAGAATTATTTAAATTTTTGACTGAGCGTGGTGGAGCCCTGATGGGCTTCCTTGATATTTTTTCTGGTGGGGCATTATCGCGACTCACGATTTTTGCTTTGGGCATTATGCCCTATATCAGCGCCTCTATTATTTTACAGTTGCTGACCGTTGTTGTTCCGCACCTGTCGAAACTTGCAAAGGAAGGTGAGCGAGGGCGGAAAACGATTATTCAATACACACGATATGGGACGATCGTCATTGCCTTTATTCAGGGATTTGGCATTGCCCTCGGTCTTGAAGGAATGAATGAAGGGGCTTTTGTGTTGGACCCGGGCTGGGCCTTTCGATTCATGACCGTGATTACTCTTGTGGCCGGTACAGCATTCCTCATGTGGTTAGGCGAACAAATCACGGAGCGTGGAGTCGGCAATGGAATTTCCCTCATTATTTTCTCAGGGATCGTGGCGAGTCTCCCAAGTGCAATTGTTCAAACGTTTGAATTGTATAAAGTTGGGCAAATCAGTCTCCTGCTTTTGCTCATTCTTGCGATCGTAATGTTGGGCGTCATGGCTGCCATTGTCTTTTTAGAAAGTGGGCGGAGGAAAATTGCAGTCCAATATGCGAAGCGGGTGGTAGGCCGTCGGGTGTATGGAGGACAAAATACTCATATTCCTTTAAAAATTAATACTGCGGGGGTTATTCCGCCTATTTTTGCTTCGTCAATTATTGCTTTTCCGGCAACAATAACCAGTTTTATCCAGGTGCCGTGGGTTCAAGCGTTTGGAGCCCAATTGGCTCCAGGTTCTTTGTTGTACACTATGATGTATGTTGGCCTGATAATTTTCTTTTGTTTTTTTTATACTGCAGTGGTGTTGAATCCGGTGGATATGGCAGACAATATGAAGAAGTATGGCGGTTTTATTCCTGGCATTCGTCCAGGTCAAAAGACTGCTGATTTTATTTATAAAGTTTTAACAAGAATAACGTTCGCCGGGGCGATTTATCTGGCTATTGTCTGTGTAATTCCTGAATTATTGATTTATAAGCTGAATATGCCATTTTATTTTGGTGGAACGTCATTGTTAATTGTCATCGGCGTAGGTCTTGATACGGCTCAACAAATTGAGAATCATATGCTCATGCGAAATTATGATGGGTTTCTTGGAAAAGGACCGTTAAAAGGAAGAAGCGGATAAGGGCATGAGAGTTATTTTCCTCGGCCCTCCAGGAGTTGGGAAGGGTACTCAGGCAGATTTTATTGCACAAAAGTATGGGATACCTAAGCTCTCCACGGGGGATTTGCTTCGGGAAAGTGTGGCTAAAGAGACGGCATTAGGGAAAGAAGCGAAGGGCTATATGAACCGAGGGGAATTAGTGCCAGACGGAGTGGTGATTGGATTGGTTGAGGAAAAACTTGGATCAAAGGAATGTCAGCAGGGATTTCTTCTTGATGGGTTTCCCCGAACCGTGACCCAGGCTGATCAGTTGTCGACCTATTTGACCGCCAAGGGAGAGGCTTTAGACAGGGTCGTGTATTTTTCCCTTTCAAAGGATGAGATTGTCAGGCGAATCAGTGGGAGAAGAAGTTGTCCTGAATGTAAGGCGGTCTATCATCTAGAATCCGTTCCACCAAAAAGTGAGGGTATTTGCGATACCTGTGGAAAATCACTCATTCAGAGAAATGATGATAAACCTGAAACCATTGAATCGCGATTGGCGGTCTATCAGGAGCAAACTGCTCCCTTAATTGAGTACTATCAGAACAGAAATATTCTCGGTGAATTAGACGGAGCAGGCTTAGTTTCTGCTGTGCAAGATCGTTTGGTAGCTCTTTTGGCCTAGCCAAGAGTAGAATGATTATTCTCAAAACTCTCGAAGAGATAGAACTAATATCTCGAGCTAGTCAAATTGTTGCAGAATGTCAAAAAATATTGATTCGTGAACTTAAGCCAGGGATGACCACGCTGGATTTAGATGTGTTAACGGAAACCTGTATTCGTGATCTTGGTGGAATTCCAGCGTTTAAAGGCTACAGGAATTACCCTAAAAGCTTATGTGCGTCGCTCAATAATGAGGTCGTTCATGGTATTCCTTCAAGGCGAGTTCTGAAGGATGGCGATATCATTGGGTTGGACGTAGGAGCCATTGTCGAGGGATTTTATGGTGATGGTGCGGTGACTGTTTCCGTAGGTGAGGTTCAGCCATCCATTCGTAAGCTAATCCAGGTCACCCATGAGGCCTTATCAAAAGGTCTTGAGCAGGCGGTGGTTGGGAAACGGTTATCAGATATATCAGCTGCGATCCAAGCTCATGTAGAGCAACATGGATTTTCGGTTGTCCGTGATTTTGTTGGCCACGGTATTGGGCGACAGCTGCATGAAGAGCCCCAAGTTCCCAATTATGGGAAGCCTGGTCAAGGCCCACGTTTGAAGCCTGGGATGGCCCTTGCTATTGAGCCAATGGTCAACATGGGAGGGGCAGGAGTGAAAGTGTTAGATGATGGCTGGACAGCGGTGACGAGCGACGGATCACTATCGGCACATTTCGAACATACCATCGCTATTGAGCCAGCAGGGCCTCCGCGCATTCTCACAGCTTGCAACTAGAAGGGACATTTAGTACTTTTCTGATGGGTAAAGAAGATGTAATTGAAGTGCAAGGGTCTGTGACCGAAACATTGCCGAATGCTATGTTTCGTGTGCAATTAGAAAATGGGCATAAATTGTTAGCCCATATTTCAGGGAAAATGCGGATGCATTTTATTAGAATTTTGCCGGGCGACAAAGTGACCGTGGAGCTGTCTCCCTATGATCTTACGCGTGGCCGGATTACTTATCGGTTTAAATAGAGGGTGATGTCGTGAAAGTTAAATCATCAGTAAAGCCCATTTGTGTCAAATGTAGTGTCGTGCGTCGAAAAGGTGTTGTCCGTGTCTTATGCGTGAACCCAAAGCATAAGCAACGTCAAGGGTAAAGAGTCGTTGCGCAATACTAAAAATCGAATGCCTTTAACGAAGGAATAGAAGCGATGGCCAGAATTTCAGGTGTTGAACTTCCAGTTGGGAAACGTGTTGATGTCGGCTTGACGTATATTTTTGGCATTGGTCCCGCCCGTGCTCGAGATATCTTACGAAAAACAGGAGTGGCCCCTGAGACGCGAATCAAGGATCTCCATGAAGATGAGGTTGTAAAATTAAGGGAAACGATCGACCAAGACTATGATGTTGAGGGAGACCTTCGAAAAGAAGTTTCAATGAGCATCAAGCGATTAATGGATATTGGAACCTATCGTGGGCTTCGACATCGAAAAGGTCTTCCGGTAAGGGGACAGCGGACGAAAACTAATTCTAGGACCAGAAAAGGACATCGAGGGGCCGCCGGTGGCAAATCGAAACGATAAATCTGGCGAAAGGGACTGTTCATGGGTGTGAAGAAGGGAAAGAAAAAGGAACGGAAGATCCTCCAGGTTGGAATTGTTCATATTATGGCTTCTTTTAACAATACCATTGTGACCATTACGGATTTGTCTGGAGGGGCGGTGTCCTGGGCTAGCGCAGGAAGTCAGGGATTTAAAGGATCTAGGAAAAGTACCCCATTTGCCGCCACACGTGCGGGGGAAGTTGCGGCAAAAAAAGCTATGGAACATGGATTGCGCCAAGTTGATGTGTACGTGAATGGCCCGGGTTCTGGTCGAGAGGCGGCGGTTCGTGCGTTACAATCTGTGGGGCTACGGGTGAATTTGATTCGTGATGTGACACCGATTCCTCATAACGGATGCCGGCCTCCAAAGAGACGGCGAGTATAGGCAATAAAAAAAGAAGCATTTATTGATGATCTTGAGATAGGGGGAGAACGGCTATGGCCAAATATACAGGGCCTGTTTGTCGATTGTGTCGACGGGAAGGCGTAAAATTATTTCTCAAAGGGACGAGGTGCATGACTGAGAAATGCGCCATTGAGCGTCGAAGCTATCCTCCTGGCCAGCATGGGCAGTCTCGGAGAACTCGTGCGACCGAATATGGGACGCAATTGAGGGAAAAACAAAAGCTTCGTCGTGTGTATGGGATGCAAGAGCGCCAATTTCTTAAAACCTACCATGCAGCTGTTCGAAGGAAGGGAATTACCGGCGAGCATTTGTTGAGCTTATTGGAACGACGCCTCGATAATGTAGTCTATCGGCTTGGGTTTGCAGCCTCACGTGGGCAAGCAAGGCAATTGGTGAATCATGGGCATTTGTTAGTGAATGGTCGAAAGGTCACGATTCCCTCTATGACGATCAACGTGGGTGATTGCATTGAGGTGAAAGAGAAAAGTCGGCAGCTGGTTCCTGTTCAAGCTGCCCTTGAAGTCGCAGAAGGCCGTGGAGTCCCCAATTGGTTAGATATGGAGAGAAATTTGTTTAAAGGGACCGTCCAGGCTCTTCCCACAAAGGAAGACATTGATGTCTTGGTTAATGAGCAAGTTGTAGTGGAATTATATTCACGGTAAATGGACAAGATTGTCCATGAACTGCCAAAACGATAAAGCGGGTAGGGGACATTTGATTTCCCCGCCTTGGGATCAAGAAAGGGAGACGCGATCCTTATGATTACAAGCATGAAGGATTTCCAACTGCCCACGAAGCTGGAATTAGATAAAGAAACAGCTACGTCGACGTATGGCAGATTTATTGCTGAACCGTTTGAGCGAGGGTTTGGGACCACGATGGGAAGTGCGCTTCGTCGAGTGCTCCTGTCATCTTTGCCTGGGGCAGCCGTAACTTCTGTCAAAATTGAAGGGGTCTATCATGAGTTTTCTACTATTCCAGGGGTGACCGAAGATGTCACGATCCTCATTCTGAATATTAAAAGCCTACGATTACGGCTTTATTCAGAGAAGGCTAAAGCGATTCGCCTAAAAAAGAAGGGGCCAGGGGAGGTGAAAGCAGGGGATTTAGCGGTTGATTCTGAAGTCACTATTCTCAATCCTGACCTTCATATAGCCACCTTGGATAAGGATGCCACCTTAGATATTGAGCTTATTGTGAAACCCGGACGAGGGTATGTTCCGGCTGAACGGAACAAAGAGGAAGGGTTGCCGATTGGAGTTATACCGGTCGACTCAGTGTTTTCTCCTATTAAACGGGTGAATTTCTCTGTGGAAAGTGCGCGTGTCGGACGAATTACCGACTACGATAAATTAATTCTGGAAGTCTGGACGGATGATAGTATTACCCCTCAAGAAGCTGTGACAGCGGCTGGAAGTATCTTGCGGGATCATTTGGATATTTGTTTGCCATCAGATGATAAGAGTGAGCCGGTTCAGGAAGATGGTGGTGATGAGGCCAATTCACCAATCAATCAACACCTGTTCAGGAGCGTCAATGAGTTGGAGTTATCGGTACGGGCAGCTAATTGTTTAAAAAATGCCAATATTAAAAGTATTGGGGAGTTGGTCCAGCGAAGCGAAAATGAAATGCTAAAGACCAAGAACTTTGGGAAAAAGTCTTTAAATGAAATCAAAGAAGTGTTATTGGAAATGGGGTTGGAATTAGGGACAAAAGTTGGTGAAGTCACGGAGTCCCATTCCTGAACTTTTTAAAAGGACGGTGTTGCTGTGCGTCATAGAAAACGAGGCAGACAATTAGGACGAAATACCAAACATCGATTGGCCCTATTTCGCAATTTGGCCACTTCTTTAATGGAGCATGAGCGAATTGAAACCACCGAGGCCAAAGCCAAGGAGTTGCGTGGAATTACAGATAGGCTGATTACCCTTGGCAAAGAGGGTACACTCCAGGCCAGACGGGGAGCCTTGCGCATTTTACGCACCAAGCAAACAGTCTCTAAGTTATTCGATGATATTGCTAAGCGGTTTTCCGATCGTCATGGTGGTTATACACGTATTATAAAAACACGACAACGCCCTGGAGACGCGGCAAAGTTAGTGGCAATTGAATTGGTCGAAGGTGTTACCTCGTCTCCTGCCACCGTTACTTCGACAGATTCTTCGGAATAGAACGTGCTCCCATAATCTGCCATCTTCTCTATTTCGATCGTCTTTTCTCCTTTCTCTTGAACCCTAGTCCGCTTCATTCGCAGGCTAGGGTTTTCATTTACTTGCTATAGGCCCTGTGCTATCATTTTTACTGGGTTTTTTGCGCTTTGTCCTTTTAATTTTCCACTTACATTGGCGTGATGAAAACCTATTATATTCGGACTTTTCTTACGATCACGATCCTTGCCATGGCCGCATTTATTGCGCAACGAGTCTTTACCCATATGCAAGTGAAAAGCCAAGCCACAGCCACGATACCCTTACAGGAGCAGCAAGGGGCGGATGCCTGGATTCAAGGATTCTCGTATCATCAAACACGAGCAAGCGCCACGAAATGGGTTGTGACCGCCGATCAGGCAAAAGTCTTTGATGCGGATCACATTGCCAAGCTTCAAGCCGTTAAAGTTCAGTTATTTGATCAGGATTTTCACAAAGAGCAATTACTCATTACGTCTGAAGAGGGGGTCATGAATACCGCCACCAATGATTTTAATTTGGTCAGTCGGCATGAAAAAACGGTCATGACATTTGAGTCTGGGTATCAGGTATTTTCGGATACTTTGACGTGGAAGGAAGATGCCCGTCAAATTCATACGGACGACTCTGTCATGATTCAGGGTGGTGGCCTCGTGATGACGGGGACAGGATTAATTGGAGATGTGGAAAAGAATGAATTTCAGTTACTCCACAACGTCCGTGCGGAGGTATCGTCGCCATAAGACATTTGCTGAGAGTCTACAGTGCTGGTTTGCTAGCTATAGCCACCATTCTCTTTCCGGTCACAGGAGGAGGGGCGAGTCAGAAGACGGCTACGGTGATTACCTCAGAGACGATGACGGCCAGTAGTCAAAAAAACCAAGCCATATTTCGAGGAAATGTGAAAATGGTTCAAGGCAATTTGGTTGTACATTCCGATATCATGACGGTGTATTTCAAGGAAAAAGGCTCACCCACGTCCCCGCAGGTTGGAGTATCTTCTTCGCCACAGTCGAAAAAAGAAATTAGGTTTATTAAAGCAGAAGGCAATGTCAAAATTTTTCAGGGCGAGAGTCGGGCTACCTGTCAGTATGCAATCTTTGACAAACTAGCCGAAAAAGTCGTTCTTCGCGGGTCTCCTGTGGCGTGGCAAGCCGGCACGCGAATTAGTGGCCCGAAAATGACGATGTACTTAAAAGAAAATCGCAGTGTGGTGGAGGGAGGTACCCGAGTGACCATTGAGGAGATGACAGAAAATTAAAGAACTTCACTCTGATAAAGTTTTCAAAAACAACGGTATTGAATGAGTGAGCGCGAATAACAGAAGAGTCATGAGGAAAGCGACTGATGTATGGAATTACCTGAAATTTTCCGTGATGCCGGTGGAGTGAATATGGATGATCTCCAGCTACGGCACCGTTATGGAATTCGGTTCCTGCCATTCCGTTGGAATGGGGTTTAAATAGGCAATGGGTGAGGATCCACGACATGGGACGCACAAAATTACCGCGACCAACCTTCAAAAGAGTTTCAAGGGGCGAAAAGTCGTTCGCGGAGTTAGTGTAGAATTATTGGGCGGAGAAGTTGTGGGACTTCTTGGGCCGAATGGAGCCGGGAAGACTACAATTTTTGATATGGTGGTGGGGCTTTGTCAGCCAGATCAGGGGAGCATTTTTCTCAATCGAGAGGATATTACCCACCTTCCCATGTATAAACGTGCGAGGCGGGGAATTGGCTATTTGCCGCAAGAAGCTTCAATATTTCGCCGGCTGTCGGTGGAGGACAATGTCCTGGCCGTTTTAGAAACCCTTAAGCTTTCGACGGCTGAACGAAAAACGCGCTTAGGGGCTCTGTTGGAAGAACTCAATCTGACCAGGCTTCGGACAAATCCCTCATATACTCTTTCAGGCGGAGAGCGGCGTCGATTGGAAATTACTCGAGCCTTAGCGACGAATCCAAAATTTCTTTTACTCGATGAGCCGTTTGCTGGAATTGATCCAATTGCGGTTGGGGATATTCAAGATATTCTGACGAATTTGAAAAAAAAAGACATTGGTATCCTTATCACCGATCATAATGTGCAGGACACGCTTTCCATTACTGACCGAGCCTATATAATAAGTGAAGGTATGATTTTAGAGAGCGGGGCTCCGGAGGTGATCGTGAATAGCCCCAAAGCTCGAGCCGTGTATCTGGGTGAACGTTTTAAAATGACTCAATAACGTGGGATGATTGTTTGTCTATGGATCTTCGTTTAGACCTTCGCCTCTCTCAAAAGCTGGTGATGACCCCCCAGCTGCAACAGGCTATTAAATTGTTGCAATTATCCCGCTTGGAGTTGCAGCAAAACTTGGCGCAACAACTTGTGGAAAATCCTCTATTAGAAGACCTGACCCTTGAAACCCAAGAAGAGGAAGCCAGCATTGCCGAAGATGGCAGCGAACGCGTTAAAGAACCAGAGACCGAAAGCGATGGGGCGGTCAGCGTTGAAGATATGCAGCCAACACTGAAGGAAAGTGAACCCCTGACCTCGGAAGAATGGGATAATATTTTAGGGAATGATTGGCGTCCAGCACAGCGTGATCAAATAGGGGCTGGAGACGAAGAGTTTCCTTCGTATGAGCAGACCTTAACGAAGCCAACCTCGCTCGAGGAGCATCTGGAGTGGCAACTGCGGCTGTCATCACTGGAAGGTACGGACCGGGATATTGGGCGACTCATCATTGGGAATTTAGATGAAGATGGATATTTGCGTGTGCCGTTAGCGGAATTGCAGGATGATGCGCATTGTTCACTTGAGCAACTTGAGCATGTGCTCCACCAGGTTCAAACGTTTGACCCGCCA
>JAOUQB010000529.1 GCA_029879555.1 Nitrospirota bacterium
TCGAGGGGAGTCCTACCGAGCCTTCTTTGCCTTCTCAGGAGCTCCCATTCCAGCATTGATGCGATGGGCCAAGCATCCTGCTCCAAATCCATTATCGATATTCACGACTCCAATCCCAGACGAACAAGCATTCAGCATCGTTAATAGCGGGGCCAGCCCCCCAAAGTTGGCGCCGTACCCTTGGCTTGTAGGAACGGCGACAATTGGGCGATCAATAAGCCCCCCGACGACACTCGGTAACACTCCGTCCATCCCGGCCACCACGATGACGACTCTGGCTTGATGCAGGATCGCCTGCCGATCCAACAATCGATGGATGCCGGCCACTCCGACATCATAGAGCGTGGTCACCTGGCTTCCCATGACTTCTGCCGTCACTCTGGCTTCTTCGGCCACTGGAATGTCGGAGGTTCCTGCCGTCACAATGACCACTAAGCCTTCAAGTTTCCGCGTCGGATCGGCGACCGCGACGATATTGGCCATTTCATGGTAGACGGCCTTTCGATGCAGGCGAGTCAATCGTTTCGCAATGGCGGGGGCGACTCGAGTCGCGAGAAACGGGCCATTGGATTTTAACAACTTTTTGGCAATGGCCAGAATTTGTGCCGAGGTTTTGCCTTCGCACAAGATGACTTCCGGAAACCCTTGTCGCAACGCTCGATGGTGATCCACTGAGGCGAATCCTAAATCTTCAAAGGGAAGCGTGCGAAGTTGGCTGAGGGCGTCAGAGATCGAGAGGGTGCCCCCTTGGACCTGTTTGAGCAACTGGGTCAATTGCTTTGGATTCATTAATGACCTGAAGAGGTAAAGGTGTGCATGCCGCCGGATCCCATTCGCTCGGTTTCGCTTTTGGCGGTTCGCGCCATAAGATCACTCACGATGTGGCGTGGATTGTTCCCTTCAAAGAGCACGCGATAGACCCCTTGAACAATGGGCATCTCCACATGGTGACGGGTGGCCAGGGCCATCGCGGCGTGGGAGGTATTAATGCCCTCGGCCACGGTGCGGGTGCTGGCACGAAGGGTCGCCATATCAGTCCCTTTCGCCAGCTGGAGCCCGACTTGATAATTGCGGCTGAGGCTCCCCGTACTGGTCAACACCAAATCGCCTAAGCCTGAGAGACCATAAAAGGTTGACGGTTCGGCACCCATGGCCTGCCCTAACCGAATCATTTCCGCTAACCCTCTCGTAATAAGGGCCGCACGGGCATTCGCGCCCAACTCCAAGCCGTCTACGATGCCGGCTGCAATGGCCATCACATTCTTGAGGGCTCCGCCGAGTTGGGCGCCAACCATGTCGCGTCCGGCGTACACCCGAAATTGCGGGGTGAGAAACACTTGTTGCAGTCGATTGACTAAATTGAAATCCTTCCCAGCCAAGAGGATCGTGGTTGGTTTCCATCGACACACTTCGGCGGCGAAACTCGGACCGGAGAGTACGGTAAGCCAGGTATGCCATTCGGCAGGTAAATGCCCTTCGACGACCTGATTCATTAATTTCAGGGTGCCCTCCTCGATGCCTTTGGTGGCAATCGTGATGGGCAGCGGTTTCTTCAGAAGTGGACGAAGTTGGGCCATCATGTCGGCCATGGTATGCGAAGGGACGGCGAGAACAATGAGATCGGTTCGGTGTAGGCAGTCCGAGAGGCTGCTCATAGCTTGAATAGAATTGGGCAGAACCACGTCAGGCAAATACCAGGTATTTTCGCGTTGGGTTTGAATCGTCTTCACCACTTCTGGTTCGTAGGCCCAAAGCCGAACATTCAACCCTTTTGTCGCCAGTAAATGCGCCAACGCGGTGCCCCAGGCCCCGGCGCCGATCACGGAGATCACGCGAAACGATAAAGGTGTCACGCTATGTCCTTGGAAAATTGGAGAATAATCACACGCGGTGGCACGGCATTGGTCCATAGACCAAGGTGAGGCATGGGAAGGGAACTAATCAAAATGGTGAGAGGAATAACGACACTCAGTCAACAACGAGGAAGTGTTCTGTTAAGGAAATTATAGAAATGAAGTTGAAATTGGTCAAATCTTTCATAACTGACGAAGTGGACGAATGAGAAGAATATCGGCAAAATGATGAAGACGTCAGGCTGGGGAAGAGAAAAGATGGATTCGTTTCACCCCTGACTCTTCACGCTTTCAGACTTCTTCTCCGTACGAACAAAAGAAAATAGGTACACCCGTGGCTCACACGAAACCCTGTTCATCTTGCGGCTATGGCCTTGCACTGAACGGAAGGTTTTGCCCGAAATGTGGAACTCGGGCTGATCGAAAGACTGAACCGGAACCTGCACAAGAGTCCCTGAACCTTCGGATACTCTATATTATGGTCGGGTTACTCATCCTGGCCGTACTTTTCCCTCCA
>JAOUQB010000531.1 GCA_029879555.1 Nitrospirota bacterium
GAGCCAGCACGGAAGCTTTGGCATCAAGGATGCTTGCGAGGTGTTCAAAATCCTTGACGGAGCGAATCGCCTGACGATTGACTTCCACCAAAATATCCCCTGGGCGAATACCTGCGCGGTCGGCAGGAGAGTTGGATTCGACTTGAGTAATAGTGACGCCATTTCCATCAGCCGTTTGCCCAGGTTTGACGGCCTCAACTGAGAGCCCAGCTAGCGGATGATTGCCTTGAATGGAATCCGGGGCGGCTTTGGCCAAGGATGCGACATTTTTAGGCATTTCCCCTATTGAAACGGAAAGAGTCATTTCTTTGCTATTGCGTAAGACCTTCATGGGCACCGAGGTGTTGGGGGCGGTATCAGCAACCAATGTGCGAAGGTGGGTAGGATTTTTGACCTGAACTCCGTTGTAGGATCGAATAATATCGCCGCGTTGGAGTCCCGCCAGTCCCGCAGGACTGGTGCTGAAAACATCCCCCACTAATGCGCCCTGGGTGTCCGGAGCGTCAAATTGCTTGGCAAGATCTTCCGATAAATCCTGGATGGAGACGCCCAACCATCCTCGAATGACTTTTCCCTGGCCAATGAGGCTTTCCATGACATGTTTGACCATCTGGCTCGGGATGGCAAAGCCAATGCCCATATAGCCACCGGTTCGTGAAAAAATTGCGGTATTAATGCCAATGAGTTGCCCTTGCAAATTGACCAGGGCGCCGCCTGAATTCCCAGGGTTAATGGCCGCATCAGTCTGAATGAAATTTTCGTAATCGACGATGCCCACATTGGCGCGCCCCACGGCGCTAATGATGCCCATCGTGACCGTTTGGTTCAGTCCGAATGGATTTCCTACCGCCAACACCAATTCACCAACTTGTAGCCCAGTCGAATCTCCCCACGGCAAGGTGGATAATCCTGTCGCCTCAATTTTGATGACGGCTAAATCGGTTTTGGGATCGGTGCCGATGAGCTTGGCCGGGAATTTTCGTTTATCTCCCAATAGCACCATGAGTTCATCAGCTTGTTCCACCACGTGATTATTGGTCACGATATAGCCGTCGTCCGACACGATCACGCCTGAGCCAAGGCCCTGCTCTGGTTGTTGGCGTGGCTGCTTAAAGCGACGTTCAAACTCTTCTCCGAAAAATCGTCGGAAAAATGGATCATCAGAAAATGGATTTTCCTGTGCTTGGGCCGTGCGTTTGGTCGCTGAAATGTTGACGACCGAGGCCATCGCATCTTTGGACACTTGGATAAAGGTCTCATTCGAAGCCAGGAGCGGCGTGGAAACTTTGACGACCGGAGGGGCATCAGAGGCGTGAGCCACAGCCGGCTGAGATCTGGCCATCGGACGCTCGGCAGACGAGGTTGTGGCAGATGGGGCTTGAGAGGGTGCTTCGGAGCATTGGACTTGTGATAAACCCAGCAATCCCAAGAGGACGAGCATGCCCAGCCACTGCATCTTGGGTTGTCCGCCCCGTTTCCCTGATTCCACCAACTCGCTCATGGACCACTCCTTCATGTTGAAACTATCGGTTGTAGCGAAGACCATCCCAAGCCCTCAGGGGTAAGGAGCGCTCTCAAATCTCATATGCATTGATATCTTATCATCCCGATCCAGGTACCTGGAATACCTGGGTTATTGGCCAGAACATAAAAAATTGATTAGAGGAGAGGCTTATCAGAGGCTTCGGTGAGGCGAACGCCCTGATCGGTCCCGGTAATAACGAGAGAGGTCATATGAACAAAGAGGCCGCATTCGATGACCCCTGGAAGTTGGAGAAGAGTCGTTTCGAGTGAAGCCGAGTCAGCGATGTGAGGAATGTGTAGGTCGACAATATAATTCCCATTGTCTGTCACGAAGGGTTGCCCCGCCTGTTCTCGTCGAGGGGCGGGCCAGCCCATCTTTTCCAAATGCTGTTGGGTGGTTGCCCAGCCGAATGAAAGAATTTCCACGGGTAAAGGAAACGGCAGGCCCAGATGGGGACGTTGTTTGGCCTCATCCACAATCACGATAAATTGTTTGGCCGCTCGGGCCACGATTTTCTCTCGGAGTAAAGCCCCACCTCCGCCTTTGATGAGATTGAGTTGTGGATCCACCTGGTCGGCCCCATCGACGGCCACGTCAATATCCCAGGGTTCATCGTTGTCGAGCAAAGGAATGCCGAGTTGCGTGGCGTAGATTGCCGTTGCCTGAGACGTCGGCACTCCTCGAATGCGCAGTCCGGTTTTGACGCGTGCGCCCAACGCGGTGAGGAAATGATGCACGGTTGAGCCGGTGCCTAATCCGAGAATCTGCCCGTCCTGAATATACTCAACGGCTTTCTGGGCCGCTTGCACTTTGTGTTGATCGGGAGTGAGGGACGTC